>DATMPC010000067.1 GCA_035567895.1 Terriglobales bacterium
TTCTGCGGGCAGCCAAGTCTGCGCATCCAGCTTCATATGCACCGATCGTACGTGATGCGCAGGTTGGCCGCTTTCGCGCTTCAGCTCACGTTCTTGCGAGGAACGCGGCTGATGTCGGGACAGCGGCCGCCATTCCATTCGCGCGCGAACGATTCGGGGTCATGTCGGCAATCTCGACGCGAAGCGACATCCTCGCGACATCCTGCTTCAGCAGATAGATCGATATAGCGAGAAGGACCACATCCTTCATAAGGAAGGGAACGTTGCCGGCCATCGCTGGAAACCCGGCAGACGGATCCCATCCATTCGGCACGAAAGGGATGATCGTGACGGTCGTGATGAACGTGACGCCGGAACCGATAGCTCCAAGAATTCCCAATCGCTTATCCCAGAATCCTGCGTACAGGAGCGCGCAAATCGTCCATTCCGATGCACCCAGGAATCGGGCGCCTCCGCGGAGGCCGAACGCAGGGTACAGCCAGGAAATGAAAGGGCTGTGGCTAATGAAGGGGATCATTGCCTGGGCCCCATATTGATGCCATTTGGTATACCCAAAGAACAGGAATATGAGCACCATTGACGCACGGAGTAAATGATACTCAAGATCCTCTCTGAGAAGATCTAGTTTCACCAGTATCCAGACAAGGCACCTGATCGGAAAGCTGACGGTGCCGCCGCGCTCCGCCGAACGCGTCACCTTTACGACATCCTGCTTCAGCAGATAGACCGATGCTGCAAGGAGCGCCACATCCTTCATGAGAAAAGGAACGTTGCCAGTCATTGCCGGGAATCCTCCGGCAACCTGATCCCAGCCGTTCGGCATAAATGGAATGATCGTCACGGTCGCAACATATGTAATACATGATCCGATCGATCCGAGGATCCCCACTTGCTTGTTCCAGAATCCCCAGAACAGAAGCGAGCAGATCAGCCATTCCATCACACCGACAAACCAGCTGCCTCCCCGAATGCCGAACGCAGGATACATCCATGAAATAAGCGGCCCATTGCTGATATAGGGAATGAGTACGTTGGCCTCGTACTCGAACCATTTCTGGTATCCAAACAGCAGGAATACGATCACCATCGACGCGCGAATTAGCAGATAGTCGAGATCGTCCTTGAGAAGACTGGACCTGGACAATGCGTTGATGAGATGATTCATTGTTGATCGCTTTGCTGGCGCAATTGGCCCAACTCTTGACTGGGAATGCCCCGGGTTGGACGTCTTCTTTCTAAGCACAATACGCAATGATCGCTTGCGCTACATTGCTCGCGTTGTGCATTCTTGCGCGGAATCGTCAGGCTCCGATGTCCGTCGTCGGAACGATCCCATCAATTAAATTGATTAGGCTGGGGCACTAATCCCCCATTAGCGACCCTCAAGCGGAACATCATACTTCGCCAGTCCAGAAACGAGACGTCGGTGAACACGGGACCGCTAGCGTCTTTCTCTGGTCCTCCGCGCGGATTGCCGACAATTCGGTCGAAGCACTCATTTGATCGATCGATCAAACGGCGGATCGAACAGGACGTTCGGCATGCCAACATCACGATCATCGAGGGAATTGGAGCTAGTCAATACAGAATCGGGATCGTGTCCGCGCGCCTCGTCGAGGCCGTTCTTAGGGATGAGAAGGCTGTTCTTCCGGTGTCGAGCCCCCAAGCTGCCTTTGGAGTCAGCGTCTCTCTCCCATCGGTGATTGGGGCAACTGGTGTGGAGTGCGTTCTCATGCCGCAGATGAGTGGGGAAGAGCAAGCGGCGCTACATACGAGCGCGCAACATATCGCTAATGCAACTGCCCGCTTGAGGTAGTAGAGTATAAGCGACGAGAACCGATCCGCCTACACGCCCTGCAGTGCGCGCGCCAAGCCCAGACTATGATCGGGCTTGACGCGAAAGTGCGACCACCGGACGCCGAACTCCCGCCCCGAAAGCAATAAAGTGTTTCTTGGTCGACCGAGGAATCATCGCCTGCGTTAGGGATCTAGGACAGTCACTTGCGGTGGCGCCGCGAAGGCGTTCGCAGGCTTGGGTCGTATGCACTACTTGCAAAGGCGCTCATTGGATAGAACGATCGAGCCGATGGCCGGCCTGCATTCAACACATCAGCATTGGGGTGGTAAAAGGCGTAAGCGCCCGGTTCCTGTATCGCCGCCTGGGCGAACGCGGGCAATTCACCGCTGATCGTCAGGAGCGCGACCGCTCCGAGAATTCTAAGCATTGCCATCTCATGCTCCTTGTCTGATCATTTCCAGAATATCGTGCTCTCTCAAGCCGTCTTGATCAGTCATGCCGTCTCTTGACTGAAAGTGCGCCGTTTCATTTGCATACTGATCTCAAGACAGACGCGTCGTCACAAGGCACCGGGCAAGTGGCCACAAAGATCGCGCTCCGCCAGCACGATTCAACAAGCGTTATGGCCTGGTTGTGCAAGTGTCCGTGAAAGATTGCGAGCGAAAAGCAATCAACGCAAACCTTTGTTTAGTTGTTGCAGCCCTCTCGGTTACCGGCGCGCACCAACGTACAATTGAGCCATTCATCTCCATCATCTTAATCTCGCCGTCAGTTCTAGATTGGTCGATTGCAGGACGCGAATGTCAACGATTTGGCTGACGGCTCGATCGCAATTCTTGCAACGACATCGGGATGCACTTTGCCTGTGGACGGAGTGCGACAACAAAGAAGGAATGAGAAATAGGGCTCACGCGAAGACCAGAGGAGACAAAAATGCTCAACAGTTCTCAAAATACCCGGCTTGGCGCGCCAAAGCGTTGCGCGATCTGTGACGGACCGTTCGGTCTCATCCGGCACTATTCCTGGCGAACTCCCCTCTGTTCAAAGAAGTGCGTTCAACGCCTCAAGACCCGCCGCGAGACGAACCGCAAATGGTTACGCCGACTTCAGATCGCCGCCTAGGGCGCTGCATGGAAAGTCCTGCGTGAATTCACCCGATTTCGTAATTCGGAAAACAACGAATGTGCACCTTGGGCCTTTTGTTCAGACTCATCCTGTGGAGCTGCTGTCTACTGGCGGGTCTGCCACTCCAGGCGCAAGAGGGTGAAGGTCACGCTACCCTCCATCATCCTCCACAAGACCAGTGGCTACACGAAAAATTCTATTCAACGTGGCACATGCCCGATAATCCATCGGCTAGCTGTTGCAACGACGCGGACTGCTACCCGACTGAAATCCAATACATTGACGGAAACATCTATGCCAAGCGTAGAGAAGACGGGAAGTACGTTCTCATTCCGCCCGAAAAGGTGGAACGCAATAGGGATAATCCGGATGGACGAAATCACTTGTGCGCACCGCCGCCCAATCCATTGCACCCGTCGGATACCGTATACTGCTTCGCATTGGGAGGCGCCACATGACGCGCCCAGCGGCGCCTCTCGGAGTAGAGTGGCGCGGACCAATCGCCACGGGTTGTCGGGAGACTCCGCAAGCAAAGAACATGCTGCGACGATACCGTCAATTGGACTAAACAAGGGCGGTGGTAATAACTCATGACCGGCGATCAAGCTTTAATTGCTATTATCGACAGCGACGACTCCTGGCGAGCGCGATTGCGGATCTTGCTCGAAGCGGAGGGCCTGAAAATCGAGCTCTTCAAATCGGCCGAAGAATATTTGAAGAGAAGCAAGTCTCATTCACCCAATTGCATCGTGCTAGACGTGCGGTTGCCCGGCATAAGCGGTCTCGATCTCCAGTCCCGACAAGAAAAAACCAGACGCAAAACACCCTTAGTGTTTCTTACCGCTCAGAACGAGGTAAGGACGTCCGTTCGGGCGATGAAAGCTGGGGCCATAGACTTTCTTACTAAACCCTTTCAAGATGAAGAGCTGCTCGACGCGGTGAGAAGCGGCATCGAGCGTGATCTCGCAGCGCGTTTACAAAAGCAGACCTTGGACGAGCTTCGAACCCGGCTTGCATCGCTTTCGCCTCGCGAAAGGGAGACGATGGTGTTGCTTTCAGCGGGACAGGGACCCAAGCAGATCGCAGGCCAATTGAGAGTCTGCACGCAGACGGCTCGCGTTCACAGTGGTCGAGTTATGGCCAAGATGGGAGCACGGTCGATAGCCGATCTGGTGCGGATGGTGGACAGGCTGGAACATCTGTCTCGCGAAGGAGAAGAACTTCGCATTCGAATTAACACTAAGTGCCGTGTGATCAACCGCGGCGGCGCTACCGTCCGACGTTCAGACGCCCACACATATCCTGATGGCCACTCAGTTGGGAGCCGCGGCCAATTTATGCCGCCGGTCCCTTCACTATCCTGAGGTCAGAACGTCCTCGCCGGTGCGCGCTGGCTGTGAACAGCGGCATTAGATCACAAATGACTTCGTCGCGGGGGGCAGCCTAGCACCCTCGGGAGGAATTGCGAGGATTACTTCATCAACGCCGAGCCCTCGCCGTTGATCTGTTCTGTGATTCCTTCTGGACTGCCGGCGAACGCGAATCGTGGCACCAACTCGTCGGGAATCAGCTGCGTAAGTTTAGCTTCCGTATGCTTGTTTCGCTCCAACTTGTAGGCTGTCTTCACATCTTCTGCTACACGTCGCGTCAGTCGGTCGACCGGCCCCGGAATATCGCGCCTCTGATGGCGGCGCCTCGCCTCATTTCTCCGCAAGATAACTTCAACAGCGACAAGTTTACGAAAGCAGATTTTCACAAGCTTGCTAACCATACGCAGATCAGTACTTTCCGACCTTGGCGGGCTGCAACGTGGCGAGTTCGTTCTTGTCCACGGCTCCGCCAGAGCCCACGGGATAGCACCATGTCGTTCCTGCTGAGAGGCGTCGGCCGGCGCTATGTGCCCGCGCTCATCTTGTCGTGCATCGCCGCGTCGCCAGCCTGTGCCGGCGGAGCAATGGGGCTGGACACGGGCGACACGGCTTGGGTGTTGGTCGCGTCGGCGCTCGTGCTGTTCATGACGCTTCCCGGGCTCGCGCTGTTCTACGGCGGCCTGGTGCGCGCGCGGAATCTGCTCTCGGTACTGATGCATTGCTTCGTCATTTGCTGCGTCGTCTCGCTGCTCTGGGCGGCATTCGGCTACAGTCTTAGCTTCGGCCACGGCGGGGCGTTGATCGGTCCGCTCGATAACCCCTTCCTCGTCCATCTCGGCAACAAGGCGCTGCGCGGCAACTTGCCGGAGGCGGTGTTCGTGCTGTTTCAGATGACCTTCGCCGTCATCACGCCTGCGCTCATTATCGGCGCGTTCCCGGAGCGCGTGCGCTTTCCG
>DATMPC010000068.1 GCA_035567895.1 Terriglobales bacterium
TGGCGGCGAACCAATCAACTTGGCGATTTCGTGCGAGTGCTGAAATTCGGCGCAATCCACCTTGATCACAGCCCGGCTGTCTCCGAACAAGATCTCCGCGGCGGCCTCGACCGTGCGCGTTTTTCCTGAACCGGTCGGTCCGAGAAATAGGAGGTTTCCCACTGGGCGGCCGGCAGAATGCAGGCCCGCGCAGAACACCTGATACAGATCGACGAGCGCTTGCACGGCCTCATTCTGCCCAACTACTCGCTGCCGCAATTCCTCCTCGAATTGACGCGACGTGGAACTCCGCTTTCTCGGGTCGAGCTCCTCGTTTTGGACCAATTTTGCTGCTGTTGGCATAAAGTTCTCCATTACTCATGTAACTACCAGGCCTTTGGGTTGAGTCTCATTGCCACTGCGCTTGTTTCGATGAGATTCACGTAAGACAGAGGCAATCCCGCATCCAAACACAATTTCTTGAAAGGAAGAGGTTTAGTCAGTGCTGCGATGCCCGGGTTTCCGACAAATGGCGAGACTCCGGGCAGAACAATCGTTCGAGAGCTTGCTTCATCATAACGAACTGCGGCTTCCCACTTGAGCGATCAGAGCAAAGTGGTACCAATCCATTCCCAATTCGTGGTACTCAAAAGGCTCTGATTTCGCGATGTCTTCTTGGCTGTGATCCTTCAATCTTGAAGTTGTGAAAAGGCATTTGGAATGGCTCGCGCACTAAGCGATCTCGGTAAGGATAGAGAGTCGCCATATGTAAGAGTAATTTGTGGGAGACGGGAGCCCTCAAGTTCCCGAATAGGGCTTAAGGCGATTCTTGTTAATCTTGAGTGACCGAATCTTCGATTCCAGCGTGGACCGCGCGATCCCTAGCTTCGCGGCGGCACCCGACGGTCCGGACACCCGTCCTTGGCATTCTCGCAGAGCTGCTTCGATGATTTCCTTTTCTTGAGCGGCCACCTTCTCCGAGAGATAAAGCTGGCTCTCCGCGTTCTCTTCCGGCGGCTGTTGGGACAGCCAGCTCTCATCCACCGAAAAACTCGCTGTCTCACATAGGATTACAGATCGTTCGATGACGTTCTGTAATTCGCGTATGTTCCCGGGCCAGGGGTATGACTGAAGTACTTGCAGTGTTCTCTTCTCGACGCTCCTGAAGTGCTTGCCTGCTTTTCGTGCATACCGATCGATAAAGTATTCGACCAGCAAGGGAATGTCCTCTTTTCGTTCTCGAAGAGAAGGAATTTCAATCGGGAAAACGTGCAGGCGGTAAAACAAATCGCTACGGAACGACCCATCGCTGATAGCGGCCTGCAAGTCACGGTTCGTGGCGGTGATCACCCGGACGTCAGCGCGTAATGCACGCGTCCCGCCGACGCGTTCAAACTCATGCTCCTGCAAGACACGCAAGAGGGCAATTTGGGTCTCGGCTGGAAGTTCTCCGACTTCGTCCAGGAAGAGCGTACCGCCATTTGCTAATTCAAACCTACCCAAACGCTGCTGAGTCGCGCCCGTAAAGGCACCCTTCTCGTGCCCGAACAACTCCGAGGCGATCAGTTCACGCGGGATAACAGCGCAGTTCACGCTAACGAATGCGCGCGAACTGCGATCTGATCGTCGGTGGATGGCACGCGCGACAAGCTCCTTGCCCGTTCCCGTTTCGCCAGTTATGAGGACCGTAGAATTGCTCGGCGCAACTTTGGAAATGCGCGATAGCACAGTTTGCAAAGCTGCAGAGGTTCCAACAATCTCTTCGAACATCGAGGCCTTATCGATTTCTTCTCGGAGAGCGACGTTTTCGCTCCGAAGTCTGTCTTCGCCCTGCTTGCGATCCTCAATGTCGGTGCAGGCGACATACCATCGCATGACCTGACCGTTGTTGTCGCGCACAGGGTTGTACCGAGCCAGAAACCAACGATAACTTCCATCAGCTTTGCGCAGCCGCACCTCCAACTCGTAAGCAGCGCCACTTGATAGAGCACGATCCGCATAGGTCTTGAACCGTTCTGAATCGTCAGGATGAACTCCGTCGGCAAAGCTCCTTTGCCGCCATTCATCAAGACTGATGCCTAGGTAATCGAGCGCGCCGCGGTTGGCACAGAGACGTTCGCGGTTGGCACCGAAAACCGCGACAAGTTGAGGCGTGAAGTCCAGCATCTGCCGGAGCTCCGCTTCCTGCCCCCGGATCCTTTCTTCAGCAGCCTTGCGGTCGGTCACGTCCATCGAGCTGCCCACGAACTGTACGAGTTCTCCCGCCGTGCCTAAGACGGGATGGTCCACGGTTTGAACCCACTTGATCTTTCCGTCGGGCATCAGAATGCGAAACTCTACGTCGTAACCCGACCTCTCGTGAATTGCTCGTTCGATCGTTCCTTGCCACAGGGCTCGATCCTCCGGATGCACCCGCTGCAGCCGTTCTTCCCACCGTGGCATCCCTAGTTTCGGATCAAATCCGTATATACGGTACCATTCATCTGAAAGATGCAGCGGCTCCCTTCCTGCCACCTGCCAGACCCAACTGCCCATGTGGGCAAGCCGCTGTGCTTCGGCCAAGTACGCTTCACTGCTCCGGAGGGCCTCCTCAGCTCGCTTGCGATCTTCAATGTCGGTGAGGACGCCATACCATTTGACGATGTTGCCAGCCTCATCTCGCAGGGGGATGCCACGCTGTAAATGCCAACGATATTGCCCGTCCGCGCGCCGGAAACGCACCTCGTCCTCACAAGGCTCGCCGCTGGCAATGCACGCGAGCCAGCTTGCGTTGTGTCGCTCAAGATCATCGGGGTGAGTTGCGGCCTGCCAACCTGATCCGGCGATCTGCTCTGGCGGCATCCCACAGTACTCTACGAATCGGCTGTTAACGTAAGAATTCGAGCCGTCCGGTAGTGCGCTCCACACTATCGCTGGAATGGTATCGACCACCTCGCGAAGCTCTGCTTCTTGTTCTATGATCACCGCTTCTGCGTGGCGTTGCTCGTCTTCTGCGCGCTTACGATCGGTGATATCCATCACAGTCCCCACTATTTCACGCAGGTCGCCGCATCGATCGAGGACCACATGGCCGGTGGACCGGATGCTCCTGATTCCCGTGATGGGGTGAACGAAACGCAAGTCCAGTTCGAAATCCGCCTTGTCGCGGATGGCTCTGTCGAACTGCTCCCGGATCGCGGCCCGCTCTTCCGGAAGGATCCGCTGAAAAAATGTTTCTAGTAGTGGTAGTGGCTCAGCGGGGTCGTAACCCAGCACGCGATAGCACTCCGCCGACCAGTAACTGGGTTCACCGCTCGCAACGTTCCAGGCCCAACTGCCGGTGTGGCTCAGCCTCTGCGCTTCCGCCAAGTACGCTTCACTGCTCAAGAGGGCTTCCTCAGCCGCCTTGCGCTCGGTGATGTCGGTCACCGCACCGACAAACTCGCGATTGCCAGATGCATCCTGTAAAACGTGAGCTAAGGCGTGGACGTGCTTGACTCGCCTATCAGGCAGTAGCAAGCGATAGGCATGCTCGAAATCTGTCGCTCCCGCAAAGGCGCGATTAATGACCCCTTTGAAGTCGGCGCGGTCCTCGGGATGGACGCGCTGCACCACTGAATCTATTGTTAGCTTGACAGAGCGGTCGTACTCGAAAATACGGTAGGTTTCATCTGACCAGACAATCTCGCCAGTGTCAGGTTTCCATCCGAAGCTGCCTGTGTGACTGAGCCTTTGGGCTTCGGCCAGGTATGCTCCACGTCGCCGGAGGTCCTGGGTCAGGAGCTCGTGTTCGGTTACATCTATGGCGCTACCAACGTATTTTTTCGGGCTTTGCTTTTCGCCAACGGGAGCACCAACGCAGCGAATGTACCGGACCTCGCCGTTGGGACGCACGATGCGCTTGGTGGCATCGAAGGGCGAAGCTTTCGCCAATATTCCCTTGATCAGGTTCGCCATGGACTCGCGATCCTGTGGATGGACACAATCCAGGTAATCCTGAATACCAGGCGGCTTGCTGGCCGGATCGAGTCCGTGCATCCGAAATAATTCGGGAGACCAG
>DATMPC010000069.1 GCA_035567895.1 Terriglobales bacterium
GGCCCGATGGTGTTCTCGAAAGACGCGGCCAAACCGAAGCGTCTGTTGATCTCGCACGATTGGCAGGGCTGCATCACGCCGCAGTAATCTGCGAAATCATGAACCGCAATGGCAGCATGGCGCGCGGCTCCGATCTAGCAAAGTTCTGCTCAGAATATGGCTTCACGATGGTGACTGTAGCTCAACTCGTTCGCTACAGGCTCGAAACAGAATTAGACCAACCCCCCGGCCTGCATCCATCCGCGGCATATGAACACGGGCCGGTCTGGGAGAAATTATTGGACGAAGATCCGATGCACGTAAATTCAAGTACTGGAGACCGGAGATGAGTGACATTGTTACAGAACGCTCTGGAAACATCCTGAGCATCCAACTGAATCGCCCTGCAAAGAAGAACGCAATGACCTCGAGCATGTACATCACGATGGCGGAATTACTCAATCGAGCGGCAAAAGACGATCAGATACGCGTCGTGCTTTGGCATGGTGCGGGAAATTCGTTTAGTGCGGGCAATGATATCGAGGACTTTGTGAAAAACCCGCCAGGACCGGGCGAAAGTCCTCAGTCGCAATTGATCCACGCGTTGATCAATTTCGAGAAGCCTCTGGTCGCCGCCGTGCAAGGCGCAGCCATTGGGGGCGGAACGACCATGCTGGCTCACTGTGACTTCGTGTACGCAGGGGAGAGCGCGAAGTTCCAACTGCCTTTCGTAAACTTGGCGCTCGTGCCGGAATTTGGAAGCAGCTATTTGCTTCCATTGCGTTTCGGATATATCCGAGCAGCCGAGTTGATCCTGCTAGGTGGACCATTTGATGCCTCGCGGGCAGCGGAGCTTGGACTAGTCACACAGGTTGTGCCTGATCAGAGCCTTCTAGAGACAGCAACTGAAACGGCGCGCACTCTGGCTGCAAAGCCCGCCGCTGCGGTGCAGGCTTCCAAGCGGCTCATGAAGGGGACATTCCGTGAACAACTGGAGCAAGCTGTTAAATTCGAGAATCAGGTGTTTGCCGAACGAGTAAGGTCCGACGAGGCGAAGGAAGCATTCAGAGCGTTTTACGCGAAGCGCAAGCCGGCGTAGCTGGTTCGCAAGCAGTCGAACCCACAAAGTGCACGTTCGGCTCGCGGCAGCAACGAATCGGAATCTCGTTAAGATGGTAGCTCGGGAGTCAATTTCGCAGTGATCTGAAGTATCGTCTGAACGTCTTCCCAATCATGATCTCTGCCGCCGTCACCAGTGCCAACAGCTGCATTGAGTGGCTCGCACACGAACCGCCTAATCTTGATGGGGCCCGTGCGGCAGCCGCCAAAATCGACAAGTACGGGAATCGTGCGGCGGAGATCATCGACCGTATACGTTCGTTCTACAAGAAATCTCCTCATCAACGTGAGTTGGTCGACGTGAACGGAATTATCCAGGAAATGCTCACGCTGCTAAAAGGTGAGGCCGATCGATACTCGGTTGCCATGCGCACGGACCTTTCCGCCGAACTGCCTAAAATCATGGTAGACCCTGTGCAGCTGCAGCAGGTGTTCATGAATCTCGTGCTCAACGCGATCGAAGCCATGAAGGGCTCTGGCGGAGAGCTTAGGGTGAAGTCGCAACTGCAGGACGGTCAACTCCAGTTCTCGGTTAGCGACACGGGCGTGGGATTGCCAATGGAGAAGATGGATCAGATCTTTTCTGCGTTCTTTACCACCAAGCCGCAGGGCAGTGGCATGGGGTTGGCCATCAGCCGTTCCATTGTGGAGTCGCATGGCGGGCAGTTGTGGGGAAGCGCCAACAATGGAGACGGCGCAACTTTTCATTTCACCCTACCGATCCGGGTCACGGAGTCATCGCCCTTGGTTGCCTGAGACACCTCTTCGTTCCCTGACATTCGGACCTCAACCGCAGCGGGATCAGAAATACAGGAGATAGCAACGGCCGAAAAAGCTGCTAGCTTTCGCTCGCTAGGCTCCGATTTGAGCGTTTGTGCAAGAACGCGGTTCACTTCCGCTGCTTTTGGGCTCGCAGATTTTCAATCGTGCCGAGGTAAAACTCGTGAACGAGAGGATTTGTCTCCTTCAGCACATGCTCCAGCGCATCAAGCTTGATCTTGTGCTCTACCAATAGATCAACGACTCTGCTCAAGGTATTCGCTGGCGGGTGACCGGCGGTTTTGCTCATTTTTGTTCCCCTTTGTTCTGGGTTTTTGGTTTTCGCGTTCGTCTAAATGATCGTGAAGCTCAGGTCGCACGTACGCGCCCACGATCCTGATGAAGGCAATTTTGCGTCAGCTCACGGCACGCTGCTGATGCATCCAGAAACGCTCACGCAGAGTCTTCTTCAGTACTTTGCCGGAACTGTTCTTGGGCAGATCCGTCTCTGAAAACTCGACGCGCCTGGGAAGTTTATAAGTTGCGAGGCTTCGCCGGCAGAAAGCAATCAGATCGTCGGAGGTAAGAATTGCCCCTGGCTTCAAGACTACGCAAGCCATTACAAGCTCGCCCCATTGCGGATTGGGTACGCCGAAGACGGCTACTTCACGAACGGCAGGATGCCCGTAGATCACCGCTTCCACCTCTCCCGAATAAACGTTCTCACCGCCGGTAACAATCATGTCCTTTAGGCGGTCGAGAATGTAAAAATATCCCGCAGCGTCCTGATGGCCGATATCTCCCGTACGAAAGAATCCGTCGCAAAATGCTTCAGCGGTTTCTGCGGGATTGTTCCAATAGCCACGCATGACGTTGCCGCCGCGTGCGACCAGTTCGCCTGCCTGTCCCGGATCGACTTGTTTCCCTGAAGTGTCAGTCACCAGAAGATCGACACCGGGACAGGGCCGTCCGCAGGACATGAGCTTGTCTTCGGTGTGCTCCTGGTCCTGCAAGCCCGTGAGAAAACCTGTTTCACTCAACCCATACACCTGAATCAATTTGACATTCGGTAGCAGTCCCCGTGTCCGATGGACGAGTTCCGGCGCCATAGGTGAGCCGCCATACGCTAGCACCTGCAGGCTGCTCAAGTCATACTTTCTCGCGTCCAGGAATTGTGTGAGCAAATTGATCATCGTGGGCACAAGTACTGTGTGAGTCACATGCTCTCGTTCCACCGTCTCGCAGAAAGTCTGTGCGCTGAATTTCGGAATTGTGATTTGGCTGGCGCCGAATGCCGGGGCTGCGAACATGCTGGGAAAATCCGCGATGTGGAAGATCGGAGCGGCGTGGAGGTAGATCCCGCCTTCGGTATAGCGCATCCAGTAGTTGAAGTTGTGGACGTCAGCCAGGATATTGGCATGCGTCACCATGACGCCTTTTGGCTGCCCCGTCGTGCCGCTCGTGTAGATAAGGCCCAAAACTGCCTCGGGGTCGTAAAAGATCTTCGGAGCAGGGTCGCTGCGAATTGGAAGGGGTTCCTCGTCGACCAGCTGTTGCCAGCTCAACTGGACTCCAGGAACGGCGAGGGAGGAATGACGGATGATCCCACGCGGACGCGCATCTTCGAGCACTCCGTCGATCTCTTTAGTCGACAGGCGTGTGTTCAGGGGAACGGCGATCACGCCCAGCATGCTGCACGCATATACAAGTTCAATGTAGTCGGGCCCATTAGGCAGCAATAGAGCCAAGCGGTCTCCCACTCCAAAACCGTGGCCGGCGAGCGTTCCTGCGATACCTTCAACGCGAGTCTGGAGTTCTCGAAAGCTCAGGAGCCGGCCGTCACGAGCAAGCGCGGTTCGGCCGGGATAGAATCGCAACGCCCGGCCGAGAGAGTGAACGTAGATCATCTTCTGTTCTCATTTCCTGCCCTCCGCGCCACGCCTGAGGGAAACAGATTTAATCCGCGGCAGCGTTTGTCCCAGCGTGTGCGGCTTCCTCCCCTTTCGAGCGGGTCGTAAGCAATTCGAGCAACATACTGTCACGCTCCCGTTCGAGTTCTGCGATCGAACGGCCATTCGATTCCTTCAATACACCGCTGACAATGGTTTGCTTTACCTCGGGACTGAACTCAGTGATCGTGCCAAGATCTTTCCACCAGATGGCGACGGGGCCGGACAGGTGTTCCATGAAGTGTTGAATCCCGCCTTCACCGCCTGCGAGATGGAACAGCAGATTGGGACCCATTAAACCCCAACGTAATCCAGGTCCCCAGCAGACCGCGGCGTCGGAATCAGCGACATCCAGAACACCCTGTTCGATGAGGTACACGACTTCACGGTAGAGAGCAGCCTGAAGCCGGTTGGCAACATGGCCAACCACTTCCTTCCGCACGTGGATCGGCCGTTTGCCGATCGAGGTGTAGAAGGAGATGGTC
>DATMPC010000070.1 GCA_035567895.1 Terriglobales bacterium
TTCGGCTCGACCAGCGACAGGACCAACACCTCAATGCCGAAAGCGCGATGGCACCGACGACAGCCGAAGAGAAACCGTAGATGTTGAAATCAGATTACGCTCACCGAGAATCGGCCCGAGTTTCGATCAAGGGTCAAAACGCGTAATAGAGATGTTTCGCCAATTGACGCACAAGATTCCCTTTGTTATACCTCGCTATTCCGGCTCGTCGGTCGATGGAGGTTTTCGATGTCGTCTTCGACTCGCGTTCTTCGTGTTCTGTTCCTTTCGCGCGAGTTGCGAATCCGTTCTCTGCTTTTGGCGATCACGTTGGCAGCCTGCGTTCCTTCGGGAGCTGGCGCGAGCCATTCCCACTCCGTGACCCCGGACGAAGCTGCCTCGGTCGACCAAGCCGTGCGCGCGTTCATGCAGACCGTCTCCCATTCCGTCACTCAGGACGGCCCCACGGCTTGGATCAAGTATTTCGATGCGAGTCCCGCATTCTTTATGGCCGTCAACGGCCAGATGGCATTCCCGAATACTGCCGCCGCACAGGAAGGTACTCGCAAGTTCGCACAAACCATCCGTCACATTGAATTGAAGTGGGGAGAT
This sequence comes from Terriglobales bacterium, assembly GCA_035567895.1. Lineage (NCBI taxonomy): Bacteria > Pseudomonadati > Acidobacteriota > Terriglobia > Terriglobales > Terriglobales bacterium. The sequence continues at coordinate 592 of DATMPC010000070.1, forward strand.
GATTTGCGCGTCGATCCACTCACCAACGAGTTCGCCGTGGTCGCGGTCTCATGGCGCGAGATTCAAGTCGACACCGCCGGGCACAACGTTACCGAAACGGGGTACTTTACCGGGCTTGCAGAGTATCGCGAGGGACGCTGGCAGTTCCGCGACGCTCACTGGTCTTCGCCGGTTTCCTCCCAGTAGTCTCTGACGGTTCGGCAACGCCGCGCCCGGCGTTCGCAATCGAGGCCGCGAACAAGCTCGCTACACGATGCTCGGGCGATGAAGATCGAACAAATCAAAGTTCGCTTCTTCGAGCAACTAACGCTGTCAGGGCGATAGCGCTCATTGACGATGAGTGTAATGGCGATGTTACGCCAACCATGAGTCTGCGGTGTCAAATAGGACGAGCAGCACTCATCGGAAGTTGTTCTCGACCATCTTGTTTTCGATGACGATGCAGTAAAGCTTTTTCCAAGTTCTCTGCCAACGCCATCCTTTCTCTGTGCCGGGGGCATTACTCTCGATATATAACGTCGCCGATTCAGCAGACAGTGGTTCGCCGCAACGCGGACAACGTGGTGCTGCACCTCTTCTGAACTGACCACCGCAGTCGCACGGGTCCAGGTAAGGTTCCATCGCGGAACACATCTCTTCATAAGGTGGGCAGTTCGGCAGCTTGGGCATTCGCTTGTCCAACACCGAAAGAATCGCGGTTTTTCCGCAGGCGTCGCAGTAGGCGTAAATGGAATCATTGAAGCCTGAATGAATGAGGTAATAGCCGAAGTGGCCGTGGCAGTGTTCGCAGTTACCGACGCTACGCTCTCTTGCCATCAATTCCCGCAACTCACGCCTCAGTTAATGCAAACAGGCGATTACGCTCATTGAGCGGTTTTGAGTGAAATGGCGATTTATCAACATCTATGGACTGAGCGGGTGAAGAGTGTCGTGCTCACCTGATTACTAGCGGGAAGCTGACGACAACCGATTTATCATGATCGTCGGGGTCATAGCGCAACTTGATAATGCCGCCAGCGCGTGTGTCCGGCTCGTCAAAAGAATCAAACCAATGCCAAAAAAAGCCTGAGTGTTGACCGGACGGTGTTGAGTAATAGTAGACGATTTCTTCCCGCCGATTAGAAGCGTCGGAGTTGACTTGATATACGGTTCCTTCGGCTTGCGGCCACGTCGCACTGATTGCAAGATCGCGGTTCCATCGTTGCCTGTACAGCTTCCTCTTGATGGCATTGATAACTGCGTCAATCCATTGTTCCCAAGGTAGAAGTGCAAGTCCAGCCACTTAATCTCTCCTGCGTTTGCATGGTAGCCGAAGATAACTGTCTGGAACAGGCGTTTACGCTCAAGGCCCCAATTGGCTAATCGAGGTTCTGGTCGAGTGACGGGCAACACGGAAGTTATTGCTGTCCAGAAGTCCGCTTCTGGGAAGTGATCACAATTGCTCCTGGTTGAAGGGCCATCCAGAAACTATGTGTTGCAAATACCGACGCGACCGGCGCTTGGGTTGGTAACCCAAAGGTCTATCTCAGTTCGATTGCGACAAGCGGTCCTGTAAGTTCGCACGCGGAAATACGGATTACTTCCGAGTTGCCCGTAATCCGCCCGGTACATCACTCCGCTATGCCGACTTCTAGTACCAATCCGGCCGGACGCTTTGGAGGCTGAACTTTGGGGGCTCAGTCTGTTCAACGTCGGTGTCTAGTGCTACATACATGCGCGGGACTTACCGCGCTGTTGAAGATTTCGAAAAAAAATATCCTCTGCATTTTTTAAAGCGATCAATCCTTGTCGTCTTCCCGAAAGCCCTGGCTCACGAACACCGCAGTTGTCAATTCAGGGACGGTCACTGTGCCGCTATTGGCATAGGTTGACTGCTTGACGACGCTGTCGCTCGACGCCCGTAGAGCCGGATGAAGTTGGAGATTCAAGTTCTTCAACGCGTCGTTCTGGAAAATCTGCGTTTGCGTGCTGCCATTGAAGACGACGACGATTGTTTTTGCGCCAGGATTGTGCAGCTTCATCACGATCAATCCAGGAATCTGGCTCGGCCCGGTATTGAGGAACTGCAGGTTGGCCTGGATTTCCGCGAGCGTTCCCATCCGGAAAAGGTTTGACGAGTTGCGTATACGCAACAACTCCTGGAACCACTCCCGGCTGCTGGCGATCTCATTGGGTCCCGGACGGATTGCGGCATCGGCTAAAAGTGGCTGCTCAATCGGCCAATCCGACCCGTTGTCGGTTTGAACGGGTAGACCCACTCCCCAATTATCGGCCTGATAAGTGAAATCGAGGCGGTTGAACCAGTCGCCGGAGTTGTAGCTGTTCTTGTCCATCGATTTCGATCGCAGCAAGTCATCGCCTGCGAGAAAGAAGGGAACTCCCTGCCCGAGAGCGACCAGGCTCATGGCTAGGTTCTGACGCCGGACCCGCTGATCGAGAGAGTCCGAAAGCGGCGACTTCAGTTGCACAGCATCGAAGAGCGTCTGGTTGTCATGTACCGAGGCGTAGTTGATTGATTCAATGGGAGTGGCCCCATAGCCCGTCGGCTGGCCCTGGTAGTCCACTTGTGCTCCGGTGACGGTATCTCCGTTGCTGTCAGTGAACTGGAAATCGCGCAAGTTGCCGGCAAGTCCAACGCGCACCCAATCGGCCTCATGCAGCAGCCGTGCCTTCTGTGTCGATTGATCTCCGAACGAGAAATTCGGGTTGGGATCAGTAAACAGCCCTGTGGCAAAGCCCTGCTCGCGAAGGTCGCCGAATGGATTGCCGCCGCGGATTCCGTCCCGAATGCGGTCATTGAACGATCCGATGCCATTGCCATAGAGATTCACTTGTGACGCATTGACGAAGAACGCGTTGTTTGCGACCTCCCCGAAATTGAAACCTTCGCCGTACAGATAAATCTTGCTGCCGTCCACGCCGTCTTTCTGCATGGTTAGCCCGCGCAATGCCTGCTGAATGCGTTGCATCGTGGGAACAGAATGGAAGCTCATGATGTCGAAGCGGAAGCCGTCGATCTTGTATTCCTTCGCCGAAGTGACCAGGGCATCGATCATCAGCTTCTCCATCATGACGTGTTCGCTCGCCGTATCAGGACAGCAACTGCCGCTGTAGATCTGTCCGTCGGGATTGAGGCGGTAGTAGTAGTTGGGAACGATCTGATCGAAGACCGACTTCGGATCCTGCCCTGCCGCGCTGGTGTGATTGAACACTTGGTCCAGAACCACGCGCAGCCCGGCCCTGTGCAGCCCCATGACCATCGCGCGATATTCTCGGATGCGATCATCCGCATTCACCGCATAACTTCCCTCCGGCGCAAGGAAATGCCATGGATCGTATCCCCAATTGAAGCCGTCCTGGTCCTTGACCTTCTGCACTGCGGCCTGCTGTTGAGCGGAATCCGGAGCGAACGTTGTGAGATCGCCGGGATCCTTCCAAGTGGACTTGTCTTCGTTGACGCTGGCAATATCGAAACTGGGAAGCAGGTGGACTGCCTTCAGGCCCGCCTTTGCGAGCTGCCGGAGATGGCGCATGCCATCGGAGTCAGGGTTTGCAAATGCCAGATACGTTCCCCGCAGTGCCGCGGGCACGCTCTCATCACTTGCGCTGAAATCCCGTATGTGCAGTTCGTAAATGGAGAGATCGTTCAGCCGCTTGAGTTGGGGTGCACGGTTACCATCCCATCCCGGCGGCTCGAGCGCATGATCTTCCAAGTCCACGATCTGGCTTTTTTGACTGTTCAGCGATAGGGCTAACGAGTACGGGTCGGTAACCAAGTTTTCCAGAATCTTCTGCGCGGATGGAACGTACACGTGCACATCAAAGAGGTAGTACTTGTTCTTCCATGTCGAATTGCCGAGCGCAGACCAGACTCCGTTCTCTTCTTTCATCGGAATTGTGGCGGAGGGCACGGTCTGATTTGCGCTGTCGAACAATTCCAATGCGATGGACTGTGCGGTCGGAGCCCAAACTTTCACAGCGATCGATCCGTGCTCGATTACCGCGCCCAGGGTGCCCTGATAGGCAAAGAGATCGTCGAGCATCCCATATGTCTGGACCTGCGTCACGTACACCAGTTGTCCGGAGCCGTTCACGCCATAGACGATGAGTTCACCTTTCAATGCGCTGTCGACCACTGAAGCTTCCAACGCGGGCAGGTGAAATACGCGATAGCCATGCAGTTGCGGGAATTCCGCCAACTGCTGCGGCGTGAGCCCTGCAGCATCCTGGGTCAGTGCGTAGGTGGTCCCGCCGCTGACTCCCGAAGTGCTAAGCACGAGCGACGCGGTTGGATCACTCGCGAGCGAGTAAGTGTTGCCTGCTTGCACGGCGGAAGGTGGCAGCGCGATTGTGGAGCTATCGATCCAAACCGCCTGCAGTCGCCCGAGGAGTCCTGCAAGCAACTGCGCTCCGGTTGGCTGAGTGGTAAAGATCGTAGTGGAGCCGGAGATGATCCATATCTCATGCCCTTGCGTCTGCGGATTGACGTGCTGATCGGGGCCGGGGTCCTTCTCTCCGCTACGATGGATGATGAATCCGAGATCGGTCGCATTGGCAGTAAGTCCAACATCGAAGAAGATTCCGTAGCTGTCAATCCCGCTCGGTTGCACCGGCCCATCGCCGAAATCATTAGTGTTCTCAGTGGTATTACCGAACGCGTAAACCGTCCACCCAGCATAGACTCCGTCCGTGCGGTGGTAATGAATGCGTTCATGGTCGGCGGCTACCGGACCCGGTGCGGCTATGGTGGGCTGGATAGCGTAGATCGTGGTGGAACCCGAAATCACCCAGATTTCGCGCCCTTGCGTCTGCGGGTTTACGTGCTCGTCCGGGCCGGGATCTTTCGACCCGCCAAAATGAATGATGAATCCCAGATCGGTAGCGCCGGATGTGAGTCCGACGTCGAAGTACACGCCATAACTGTCAATGCCCGCGGGTTGAAGCGGCCCATCGTTGAAGTCACTGGTGTTTTCAGTAGTGTTGCCAAACGCAAATAGCGTCCAGCCAGAGTAAGTGTTGTCGAAGCGGTGATAGTGGATGCGCTCCTTGTTCGCAGCCACGGGCCCGGGCTGAGGTATTACAGGTTGGCTCGTATAAATCGTAGTCGAACCAGAGATAACCCAGATCTCATGTCCTTGGGTTTGTGGGTTCACGTGCTGATCGGGGCCAGGATCCTTTGCGTTGACAAGATGGATAATGAAGCCGAGATCCTGGGCATTCGGTTTTAGACCAACGTCGAAATATGCGCCAAAGCTGTCGGTTCCTGTGACTTGCACCGGGCCACCATTGAAATTTCCCGTGTCTTCTGTCGTGTCATTGAAGGCGTAAACAGTCCAACCCGCGTAGTTGTTATCGAAGCGGTGGTAATGGATTCGCTCGACATTGGAGGGTACCTGCGCTTGCGCCGCTGGCAAACCCAACAACAAAGAGACTGGCAATAGGAGTAGAAGGACGAATCTGCGTTTCACGGTAAGATCTCCGGGACAGGAACTGTGCTCTCAGCCTTTTGCTGACTTGCAATTCAAGCGTGAGAGGCTGATTCGGCGCGAGTTATCCTAGCCGGAAGTGGGAGATTCGTCCAGCGAAACGCGGCTTGGTTGGCGAAGCAACTAGTCGCATCCTCCCATCGTTTATCAATGGCTCAAGTCACTCGTGGATTGTCGGCACCCTTCCACAATCCTTGCTCTGTCCGAATTGTCGGCCATCCGGAAATTGAGTTCCTGTGTTGGTAACGCACAGCTAGCAGAGTTCGTCTCGCATGCTCCGACTGCTGCCGGAGACAAACGCTACTTGGCGCTTGCCGACCTCGCTTGGAACTGCAAAGGAAAGAAGAAGCGCAAGGGTGCAAGTGCTTAATCCGAATGGGGCGGCGGGTAAAATTTTGAAAAGGCGCATGTTGTCCTTCCCCGACGTTTTTGAGAAGGCTATTGGGTCGTGGATTGGGCGAGTTCCAAAGTAAGCGGGACCTCCACTTCAATGGTGGTCCCAGCGTTCGGTCTGGAGTGAATGCCGACTTTTCCGTTCACCAATCGTGTTCGCTCACGAATGCTGATCAACCCAATTCCATCGCCCTTCAGCTCTTCAGTATCAAATCCGACACCGGCATCGTGGACGGACAAGTACACCCGCTCGTTGCTCGCGTGGAGCGCGACGTCAAACGACTTCACGCCGCTGTGTTCCAAAGCGCTCACCAGCGCCGTCTGCATCACGCGAAATAAGCACAGCGAGATCTCGCGCGGCAGATTGTCCGGAACCGCTTCGTGCGAAAAACGCACTTCCACATGATGTTGTGCGGAGAACTCGCGGCAAAAACTTTGCATGGCGACTACGACGCCCAGATATTCAAGATTGGAGGAGTGCAGTCGATGCGATAACGCTGTGATGCTCTCGGAGACATCCGCTATTTGCTTCAGAAAACCTGCCACTCGGCCGCTAGTTTCTGAAGTCGACCGAGGCGGATTCTGTCTGAACTGATCCAGCGTGACGGATACCAGCGCAAGCTGCTGGTTGATATCCTCATGAAGCTCCCAAGCAATCCGAGTCCTCTCCCGTTCTTGCGCGGCGATGAGTTTTCCTCCAACTTCTGCAAGAGTTTTTTCCGCGAGCTTGTGCTCGGTTACATCTACCACTGAACCGATGTAGCCGGCGAATGAGCCATCGGCATTGATTCGCGGCACGCCGGTATCCATGACCCAACGGTAATCCCCCTCTTTTCGGCGCAGCCGATATTCCAGGGTGAAGGGCTCGCGCCGATCAAAAGCGGTCACATAGCTCTGCATACACTTGTCGAGATCATCCGGGTGAACACCTTCAGTCCAGCCGTCGCCAAGCTCTACTTCCACAGGGCGCCCCGTGAAGTCGAGCCATCGTTGGTTGAAGTATGTGAAGAGCTTGTCTGGGCCGGACATCCAGATCAGGACAGGAGCTGTATTTGTGAGCAAACGAAATTGCTTCTCGCTCTCAGCAAGTTCCGATTCGGCGCGCCCCCTCTTCAACCGCCGCATGACAATCACGCACATTGCCAGTGACTGAGCCAGTAACACCAGTAGGGCGATGAATATGTATTTCTTGTACGCATGCCAAAAGCTGGGCGGCCGATTCAGCACGATACTGCCCGCCGGCAAGGCACTCTCCTTTATTCCCCAATGCTTGAGAGCTCCCCAATCGAACATGTAGGCGATCACTGACTTCTGTCTTGGAATATTCGGCGGTTTCTTGCCATTCAGAAGTTCGAGAGTCATCTCTCCCGCGACGGTCCCTTGGTCGGCGACGCTGGAAAGATAGCCACCTACCTCACCGTGGTTCAGGTAGATGTCAAAAAGACTGAACAGCGGCGCGTTAGCGGCAGTCGTGATCTTTGGACTTGCCTCACCACTGCTCGCGAAGCGGGTTCCTGCTGCGTCACGTCCAATAGCAGTAAAAATTATGATGCTGTGATCGGGCAAGTTGCGCACGCGCTCCAACAGCGCAGGCATTGTGAGATCCAATAGGTACGAAATGTCGCTGTTCTGCTCGTATTGTTTGAGCTGACCTTTGACAACAGCTTCTTGCAATCTGTCGTAATAAGAGGTTCCCCCAATCACGAACACGTGTTCTGTTTTGGGACGAAGAACCAGGGCAACCTTCAAAGTTTCAGCGGCATTTAGGTCCGTTTCGACCCCGGTGAAGTCGTGGTCCAGCTCCGGAACACCGGGCGCGTCTGCATTTGGCAAACAATAGACGATAGGGATCCCAGGAAAAGCCTCTTTGTGCTTTTCAGACATGAATCGAAGAGGCGTCGGACCAACGGTGATGATTACATCTGGCTGACGATTCCTGTATTTGTCAATGATGGATTGACGAAAATGCTGTTGATCGCCCACCTCGGGAAACCAAATCGTGTCGAGGTACTCTTTGTACCACTCGATTCGGTAGGGCGATTTTTGCAGCGCCGCATGGATGTGCTGATCAATAAGGGATATTGCTGGATGTTGAGTCCCAACTTCATTCAAAATCAGTATTCGTCGCGGGGACGGGGTCTGAGCCGGAGCCACGGTCAGAAGGACCAAGATCAATGCGAATAGCCGCGATCCCCGTAACACCCCTTTGGATTGATCTCGGCTCGAAATTTCTCTACGTAAAGATGGCATTTGGCCTTGCAACATCGGAGACAACCTTTGCCCCAAGGTTCCCGAAGAGCTAGAACTTCGTTATTAAGTCAACTCGAGTGCCTCGGAGGTAGGCCCCGCGCATGGCGGCCATCCTATTTTAACCAGCAAGTAGTCGACTTCTGGATGGATTGTCGGCAATCCGGAAGTTATCCAGCGTGTTCAGAGAACCCAACGCATGCCAGCAGAGGTTTGGGGTCTGAACCCAAAGGTCCCTTTCTTTAGTTTAGCCGGACGGACGACGCGCATGAAGGGAGCGGTGCCCCTATCCTTCGCGTCGTTCGAAGGGTGGGGTTACGAAAAGGATGGCGATACGCTTTTCCCGAATTTCGATAATGGAACAGCCATAGAAGTCAAAATCGTGTAACCACCAGTACAGCTAACCCACCCTAACACCAGCGAATGATGGGGCACCCACAGTTCCGTAATGGGAGATCTCTAGAAACACCGAATCAAAAGATGGGCTACCCAGCCGGAACCCTGGGAAGGGCCAGGGGGCCCGGCCTTTCCTCTTTCGGCACAAGATTTAAAAGCATCTGTTCTGGCGGCTAGTGGCTGCAACCAACTCCATCGCTGACCGAAGTCAGAACTCCGGCGGCTGCGGTGACAGTACGGCTGAAGCAGGCGCCGGTGGAGTCGCTGTAGAAGTACTTTTCTGTGCTGCTCTGGTTTTGGTTCCCTGTCACGCCAAACGAAGAATTAAAGAGCAGGGTGTCGCTTGGCATATTGGTCCGCTGCAGGAAGGTAAAGCTGATGGGGTGATTGCCGATGCTGTGCAATTCTCCTCGTGTGAGTCTTTCATCGATACTCGTCGCCTGCGTGAAGGTGCCATCAGGATTCTGGGTAAACGAGAAATTCAGCGCTAACGGATATTCCGCATGCAGGAAAGTATTCTCCTCATGTCCTTCTCCCCTGCGGCTGGTCAGCGAAGAGATCGTTGTCTTCTGGTTGGCATTCTGCACGTCGGGCGTGCCGGTTGGAGTGGTCGCGTTTACACGGAACGTCTGTACGCTGGAGAAGTCGATGTTCTGATTGATTTCAGTTCGTATCTCGACGTGAGCGGTCTTGACGAAGCCTGCAAGTTCGAATGCTCTTGAGGAACTCACGCTCACCGTACCTGTAACCGTGCCATCGGCTGCCGTAGAAAGGTTCTCGACCACACTTGGATTCGCTGTGCCAATCGTATTTGTGGTCACCTCTCCGGTTACCTGAGTCGACGCCGCATCGAGATAGAGCAGCAGCGTCCCGGAAGTCGCAAAGAAATTTCCATTATTGAACACACTGAACGCGATTTGATGCAGCTTGCCATCGCTGAGCGGACCGGCAAATGGCGTGAGATCGACACGGTATGGAGAGAAGTTCAAGGTTTCAATTCCGGGAACGGGGCGCCAGAGAAAAGGATCGATGCCGCCCGTGTAGATCCAGGGATATATGGGAGCCACGCCCGCCGGCTGTCCGTCGATGGCGACCTCTACCTCGCGGAAGGCGGTTGAGCCGCACGACTCCAGTTCACCTGCGACATCATTGGGCACGCAGAAATACCAGAATTCGTCGCCGATTTGGCTTTGCGCAATGATATCGAGGTAGGCACGCTCGATATTCGTGGGAAGAGCGAAGGTGCGCACGTTCTGATCGGCGGGGGAAAAGAGAAATACGCTGCCGCCGTCAGGTCCGCCCGTCATGGGCAGCACGACATCTGCGCTGCGTGGGGGTTGTTGAGATTGCGCCAAAGGATAAAACTGCAGGCTCGCGCTTCCAAACAGCACGCCGGTGAAAGTGCTGTTCACGATGTTGCCGAGATCTGCTCTGCCAGGTTGGGGCACAGTGAAGAGCGCGCTGTAGTCGGTGACATCGCTCTCGACATGCCAGGAGCGGGCCACGGTCCGCGACGGCTCAGGCGTGGTGCCGAAGTAGACGTTTGTCCCGCCGATCCAGACGTTGGCCGTGCGGTCAAACTGACGGCCCGCTGTAACGCTATAGTCCGCCTGAAAGACAACTTTTGCCCAAGGACCCGGGCATTGCGCGGGAGGAGTATATGGGAATGTCTTAGGAGTGAAATCGGCAAACATCAGATTGGAAAACAGCTGAACTGTGCAAGGTTGCGTGCCCGGTCGCGCGATCGGTGGATCGGCTGTGACAGTGTTTGCCGATCCGATCTGCGGAGTACTGGGCGCCGTTCGCGTTTGTGCTGCGCTGCAGACGGACAAACACGCGATCGTCAGGAAGGCGAGCGGAGGTCTGATTGCCAAGAATGAGGATAGACTCATGTTCATGACTCCTTCACAGTGAGATAAGAGAAGAGGCTGTCATCGGAGGCTCCTAAGAATAAACGTCAAAAGAGAACGGCGGCAAGTGCTCGGCCCGTGATCCACGCTTCCTCCCAGGCGGCATCGCATTCGTCGGTGTCCCACGCTTGATCTTTCCCTTAATGACGATGATTCTCGCGCGAGGGATCCAATTTGGCACCCGTGCAGAGAGGACGCTTGCGGTGCCATTTCGGCACTGCGGCTTTAGCTTCACCTCGTCGCGTCTCTCAACGACGGGCAAACGCGCAAACAAATCCGGCAACGTAGAGCAACGTCGCCGCCGAGACTCCGATCAATGGCGCCTTAAACCAGAAGACTCGGGCCAGGACAACATACGCCACCAGCACCAGCAATCCGAGCCCGATCAGGAAATACGACTTTCGCAGCACTTCCCATTGGCACACGACCAGGTAACCATAAAGCAAGCCGAACAGGATCAACGCTATGCTGTGACTGACGTTGAACCCGATCCACGCCTTCCACATCGTCATTTCGCTGGAGATACGAGGTGGAACCTGCTTCATCGCCGTCTCCAGCTGCTCTTCGGTAGGGCTGAAGTTGTGGGTGAAGAACGTGTACTCCAGATGCACGCTCCCGAGGTACAGGATCATCGCAGCAGATGCGCCAATCAGGATTCGCGAGATCATGGTTTCGGCTTCTCGCCGGCGCCGCAAACTGCACTGGCGAAGCTATAGTGTACTGGGTGGAATTCGATGAACCGCAAAGAGATCTGCGTGGCTCTATGACTTCGGCGGCCAGCCGCGGGCAGCACGCGCATTCTTCCTCAAGTACCAGGACCGAATTCTTTTTTGGTACTCAAATACAGATCTCAGCTGAGAAGCGCTTCTGATATGAGAGGCCCTGGACCGGTTTTCGCTGATTGCTGAATGCTGAGTGCTGATTGCTGCTCTCTCTTGTGGCCTGTCACGTCCGTTCGCCAATCTGACGGAGAACTGCCGGCAGTGGAGTATGGACTGCCCCAGAGCGAGGGATGAACAAAGATTCGATGGCGCTGATATTCGATGACGCTCTCCGTGTGCCACATGCGTTTTGCTGGTTTGGAGCTATTCCTGCCCCTGAACTAGATGCGTGGACGCAACGTGCTCAGATCCAACTCCCACCTGATCTGCTTGAATTCTGGCGTATCACTGGTGGCGGAGACCTGTTTGAGTCCGAAACGATACTTCGGCCCAGTGTTGAGAGTGCTCCAAATCAGTGTTTCGTAATCGGTGACGATACCGAATCTTTCAACGAGGCGCTCAAGAAGGAAGGAATGGCGCCGAACCTCTTTGTTTTTCAGAGGGGATGCTTTTTGTCTGCTATCGACCTGCCCACTGCCAAGTACGTGACTCTGTCGTCGACATACGCTCCCCAATCAGAATTCAAGTCTCTGGAGGAATGGTACTTAGAAACGCTGCGACCCGAGTTCGCGCCACGGTATGGGTTGGATTAGTGCTGCAGGTTGAATGAGTGGTCTTGATTGGAATCTCACTCGCAGATGCCTCGACGCGAGTTGTGAAACGCACCTTCAAATAGAGGAGAAGGGTGCGGCACCCGGCAGGCTGGCGATTTTCCCTGGCTCCGATTTTCCCGTCCTATTGGAAGTTTGTAATCAGTACTGCATCGCGGGTTTGATTGCCACGTGAGAGAACCAATTGTTTCCCGTCAGGTGACCAAGCAAAGTCAAAGATCAAGTCGGAGGTAAATTTCGTTAGCTGTTTTGGGGAGCTACCGTCCACAGGCTGATTCCACAGGTTCGACACACCGTTCCTGGTCACAACATACGTTATGGCGTGACCATCGGGGGTCCATCCAAGGGGAGCTCGGAAGACAGGCGAGACCCAAGGCCGTGCTTCGAACGTCTTCAGCTGCGAGCCATCTTGCAATTGAATCACCGCCAGACGGCCGGCATATGTGCCTCGGTAGTTTGACCAGAAGGCAGCGAAGCGTCCGTCAGGCGATATCGACGTGTACGCAGTTAATGGGCGAAGTTCAGTCAATGCACTCGACTCGGTTCCATCCACCGTCATCTTCCATAGAGTAGGCGTTGAGTGCCGGAACGAACAGTACACGATAACTTTTCCATCAGCGGAGATTTGCGGATCTGTATCGGAACCGCCGTTAGTTAGTTGCTTCTTATTATTTCCGTCTGCATCCATTTTCCAAATCTGACCGCCGGAACTGAAGACAATTACCCGACCGTCGCGCGAAACGCTCATCGGGCCAACTTTGGTCGCATTTCCGGGAATCAACTGCGACGACGTGAGTCCAGCAGGACTCGTCATCCACACATCATTGAAGGAATGGTAGAGGATTCTTCCGTCCGCAGCCCAAGCAACGCTCGGAATCCCATCGCGCTTGCCTGTCCCGGCTGTGATTGGTCTTGAACCTGCCGCACTTACAAGCCAAAGAGTAGACAAGAGGTTCTTTTGTACCGTAACCAACTGTTTCGAATCAGGTGAGAAACTCAGGTCGTCGTAATCGTTCAAATCGTTTGTAATGCGACGAACTCCGCCACCTTGGGAATCAAGTAGCCATAATTTGCTGAGTGGTGTTTCGTTGTCCCGAGCCCTCACTAGCATCTGTGCAGAGCCGGGGAGCAAAGCTACGTGCGAGACGAGACGCCAGGGATACGACGACAGCGTTTGTCCATGGCCATCGGACACGTTGAAACTGCCTATGTAGCCGGTTACGTAGCCACTATCGCCTGCGGATCCGAGCTTTAGTGAGCCTACCGCAATCGAGTGACCGTCGTCGAACCAGGCCGGAGCGCCGCCTTGGGCAAATGCTCCCTTCGGCCACTTCATCGTAGTAATCGTCCTTTCGCCTGTGCCGTCGAGATTTGCCAGAACTAAATTGTCGCCTGACACCTTGTCCCCGATAAAACTGCGTACGAATGCGATTTGACTCCTATCCGGCGAAAAACCGATCAAGCTATCAATGTCGCGCAAGACTCTCCGCTGAGTTCCTCCGAAAATAGGCATCTGATACAAGTTCCAAATTGCACCCTCTTCTGGCTTGTCATGACGGACAAGGTAAATCGAAGTGCCATCGGGAGAGAATGTCAGTCCGAGATAATCGTCCTCACTCGCTGGCGCGATTTGGACACTGCTTGCGGCCGCGATCTGACGAATCCAAATCCCCTGCTTTCCGGCGTTTTCTTCCACATAGGCCGCGTACTTGCCATCAGGAGAAATAGCCGCATGCTTGCAAGCTCCCGAATTAGTCAATTGAACAACTTGGAGGCTGTGGGTTCGAGGGAGGGTCGAGTCTGACTTCCAAAGTCGGAATATCAGAATACTGACAATCGTCACGGCAAGTACGCAAAACCCAGCAATCAGGACAGTCACGAGTTTTTGTCGGCTAACGGGCCCAGTGATCCTTTGATCGGCCTGGGATACATGCGTTGAATTTGAGTCGCGCAGGATGCGTTTCAAATCTGAACGCAATTCGGCAGCCGATTGGTAGCGGAGATCACGATCCTTATCGAGCGCCTTTTGGACCACATCTTCAAGCTTGAGCGGAAGCTCCGGGTTTAACCGCAATGGTGGAACAGGCGCACGGTTTAGGATGGCGTCGAAGATTTCCGCCGAACTGTCGCCTCGAAACGGCAGGGTTCCCGTCCCCATTTCGTACAAAACCGTGCCCAACGAGAATAAGTCTGTTCGGGCATCCAGTTCCTTAGCTCGAACCTGCTCGGGCGACATGTACGCGATTGTCCCGACGGCGATACCGGGACTGGTCAGATGCTCGGCGCTCGATTCCATTGTGGGAGCCGACAACCCTCCCGCTGGTTCCAGCTTTCTGCCAGCAGTCACCTTTGCCAAGCCAAAATCCAGAATTTTTGCGTGCCGGCGTTTGGTGATAAAGATGTTTGCCGGTTTGATGTCGCGATGGACAATTCCTTCTGAGTGCGCTGCGTCCAGCCCTTCCGCGATCTCGATTCCCAGATCGAGAAGCAGTTCCACTTCCAGCGGACGGCCAGCGATCCGGTGCTTCAGGGTCATCCCATCAAGGAACTCCATTACGATGAATGTGCGTCCGTCTGACTCCCCGATTTCGTGAATGGTGCAGATATTCGGATGATTCAGCGCAGATGCAGCTCGCGCCTCTCGCTGGAATCGGCTAAGTGCTTGCGGGTCACTGGCAACTTCGTCAGGAAGGAACTTGAGGGCAACAAACCGGCCGAGCTTCAGATCCTCCGCTTTGTACACCACTCCCATCCCACCGCCGCCAAGCCGCTCGATCACGCGATAGTGCGAGATAGTCTGGCCGACGAGTTGAGATGGGCTCGCCATTGGGCGGGAATGTTATGGGGGTGAGCAGAGTAAGTCAACGACGGAGTTCAGTTACGGGCCAATGACAGCATGGATAGGCGCACCCTGCGAACCGCGCAGAGTGCGGCACCCACGCTTTGGCAATTCTAGGCAGAACAACAGAAGGATGCGCTACCCGCCCAGGTGTGGCGCGGTGATTTTGCTATGCTGGCGAAGTGCCTGCTCCGCCAAAGGATCCCACTGCGTTCTTTGCGAAGTTAGATAGGGCTGAAGAACTCATCTTCAACCTCAGAGTTGCATGGGCCGACTTTGCAATTGACACTGACGCATATCCGGTTGAATTCGAGGATGACCCAGGTGGGCGAACTTATCGGCTTAGCGACGCTCTTCCCGTTCCGGTCACGATGCCACTCATTGCCGGAGATGCGATCCACAATCTAAGAAGTGCCCTAGATCATCTTGCCTATCGATTAGTCTGCGTGGGAACGAACTCAAGCGGTCCATTCGATAAGGTGTACTTTCCGATTGCCAAGCTGGAGAAGGACCGCAAGGCTAAACTTAAGAAACTCGAGACGCAACTCTCGCGAATAGCGGTGAAGGAGCTTGAGAAGATCGAGGCTAACGAAGGAGGCTCAGACGAACTCCTATGGCACCTTCACTGCCTGAACAATATCGACAAGCACCGCCTACTACTCACTGTAAACTCGCAAACCAGAATGCAGAGCATGGCTCCGAGCCAAGTTAGAGAACTAGCGAAGAACTTCCTCGGTATTGCTTCGATTGATTCCGAACACAGTCATCGAGCGTTTCTCACCGAATCGTGGAAACCAGCCTTCGATCTTAATAGGGGCGACCGCTTGGCGTGGGTTTCGGAAGCGGACGTACAGGAGCATATGTACTTTCATTTTGAGCTCGCCTTTGGGGAACCCGCCGCCCTCAAGGGCAAACCCGTCGTGGAGAATCTGTTGAATATCCATCATCGAATCCGAGGGTATTTTATGGAGTTTGACCGTCTAGGGCTCCTCTAACTCCTTCAAGTAGAATCTGCCGCATGCAGGCGAAGACGTCTCCGATCCTTCGTTTGGGACCGGCGGAACGAGAGGACGCGGCTCGCCAGGCCATCCGCCCCACATCACACTGGAGGATAAGCGAAAGTGAGCCGTTACGCAGTTCTCATTACTTACCGGGAAGTCGTTGGACGAGAATCCAAGCTGCTTGATCTCCTGGGATTATTGGCAAAGTATCAACGGAACGAAGTGATTTTTTTGTTAGCAAAGCTGAATTGTGTACTCGGAACTTGGCAGAATAATTTGGACTTTGATGTCGATGCTAAGCTTACCCGAACTTTCCTGCCGTCGTATTCAAAGAAAATCGACCAAATCCGCAGTGGCACTAACTTCCGAATCCTGTTCTCGCGGATCGGACTTCTATATCTGGTCAAACAATCCTCTATCGCCTGTGCGGAAAGTGGCTTATGGCCAAAAACTGAGCACGACTTTGAGGCGATTGGGCTTGCGTGCCTGATGGCGAACGATCTGATGCTGCCTTTTGTTCCTTCGCCCCAAGATGGCACGCTGGAGAAACTCGCGAATACTCTCCCTTTCTCGGACTATGTGCCGCACGACCAGTACCCAATGGAAATTGCTAGGGCCCGAAAAATGTTCGAAATGGCCGCAAGCGAGCAATCGTTGAGGTCTAGGAGCGACTTCGTTCCTGTCAACGCAGAATTCGAGAAGGCAATGGGTAATTCCTATACCGCCTTTAGCGAGTTAGTGTTTGGCTGCGCAACAAAGTTCCTCAATGTTCGACTCGAAGATTTGCCTTCACCAGAGGCCATGATCCTGCGAGGCACATTCTTTCAAAAGTCGGCGATTCCCCCCGACAAGGCAAAACGCTTCTTTGACAAAATCACAATTCCAGAACCGGAGCTTGCCAACAAGATCCGTTCATCTAGCGATAGGCCTGGAGATGACTTGACGTTGTTTCAAGCTCACCCACTTATTGAAGTTGGTTCCTCCATCTACACGTGCCTTGATCCCGGGTTCCTTGTCGGGAAGGCTGGTCGCGGTCTGTTCTGGACGATTTTCTCCGAGCTGGAGAGTAAACAGAGGAGTCGACTCTTCTCATTTTGGGGTGCAGTGTTCGAACTATATGTGAACTCAATAATGTCTAGAAGCTACAAAGCCGGAGGACGTTTCATTGCGGAACCTAAATTCAAGAATGGCGACCAAGCGTTTGACGCATGTCTCTTAGAGGGCCAACGGCTCCTCACATTTGAACACAAGAGCAGCACGATTAGAGCCGACTGCAAGTACGGAGGCGATGTTGCGAAGCTTAGAAAAGAGCTCCATCTAAAGTTTATCGACGGCGACGACGAGGGCGCAAAAGGAGTCGCTCAGCTCAGCAAAAGCATTTCCCGCTTCCTAGATGGGGAGCGCATCGAAGGTATCTGCCACAGTAGTGTGACTAAGATATACCCGATCTTGATATGCCTGGACGACAGCGTTTCTGTTCCCTATCTGGGAAAATACTTCAACGAACAATTCGATCTTGTGTTTCAGAGAGATAAATTTGCACAAACCGTGTCTCCAGTTTTTACGCTAAATGTTTCCGATGTCGAGAGTGTTCTGGGGTATTTGAACCGTTTTATGCTGTCAGACATTCTGGATAGCTTTTATTCTCAGAATCAGGGGATGTTTGGTTCGCTGTCGAGGTCCGAAGTCCCGTTACTGAAAAATGTAGAGCCAGGACCCAACCTCGTTCGACAGGATTTCGCTGAATTTGGCAGACGCATAGAAAAGGACCTTTTTCCGGACGAAGCGGATTCTAAACCGACTTCCGAGGACGCAGCACTTCGAAAGAATGGTCCGCGGTAAGTGCACGGGGCCGGGGCCTTTTTTTGGCGGGGTGCCCTGCCCTTGGTTCTGTTCTTCCCTTACCGAACCATGAAGCGGGTTGCCGTCCTCTCCGTCCGCCGCGGCGGAGAGGGTGGGCGGGAGATGATGTGGGCGACTCTTCGAAAGGCAGCAGTCAGCACTCAGCCGTCAGCAATGAGCTAAAGCAACATCAAGCACTCGCCAGCAAGACTTGAGTTCACTCGCCATTCGCTTAACTTCCGGATAGCCCGTCGTTCGGCAGGACGCGCTATCGTAATTTCTTGCTATACAGTGTTTCCGGCAGCACGTGCGGTCTCGAAGTAGCTCGGACTCCGCAAATAGGAGGATCGAATGGCGCAAGTATGGTTAGTCACAGGTAGCTCTCGCGGTCTGGGTCGCGCCATTGTCGAAGCGGGCCTTTTGGCGGGCAATAAGGTGTTGGCGACAGCTCGCGACATTGAGTCACTGCGTGAGCTATCGGAGCGCTACGGTGACCAGGTGAAGCTCTTCGAGCTGGACGTGACCGACGAGTCGTCGGCTGCCGGTGCGGTGAAGACGGCAATCGATGCGTTTGGCTCGCTGGACGTTGTTATCAACAATGCAGGATATGGCAATCTCTCGTCCGTCGAAGATACGCCGATGTCGGATTTCCGCGCACAGATAGAAACCAATCTCTTCGGGACAATCATCGTGACGAAGGCAGCTCTCCCATACTTTCGCGAAAGGAAGGCGGGCCATTTCGTTCAGTTTTCCTCGATGGGCGGAAGGATCGGACCCCCAGGGCGCGGGCCTTATTCGGCGGCGAAATGGGGAGTAGAAGGTTTCTCCGAAGTTTTGTCGCGCGAAGTGGCACCGCTTGGCATCAAGGTCACGATCGTCGAGCCGGGTGGCTTCCGCACGGACTTTGCCGGCAGTTCGACCAAGCTGAGCGAAGGGCATCCCGAATACGACTCGACTGTTGGAGCAACGGCCAGGTTTCAGCGCGCCTATAACGGTAAGCAGCCCGGAGACCCGAAGAAGGCGGCTCAAGCGATCGTTCGGCTGACGCAGGAACAGAAACCTCCGTTGCGGCTGTTGCTCGGCAGCGATGCGTATAACGGGGCGGAGAAGAACGACCTTGCACGATTAGAAGAAGCGAGAGCCTGGAAAGAACTCAGCCTGTCCACCGATTTCTAGTCGGAGCCTGGCATGAACGTCTACCGTGGGAACAAACCCATTCCTCTCTGCCGAAGGCCGGCGCGTACCCTGAGAAGTCGAAGGGGAAGCGCCTAGAAAAAATGCATTTTGTTTTCATCGCTGCGCGCGTGGCGGGATGAAGAAAGCCGGGATGGAAGCGGAGACGTGGCGTCAATTTTGCCGTCTTAATGAGATATGGCTGGCAAGCACAACCGATGATGAAGACGTTGCTGGTTCTCCTAAGCCTTACCATCGCCAACGCAGCATTCGCCGCCGCTGATGATCCTGCACAGAAAGTCAACCAAGTTTTCGCTGCGTTCGGCAAGCCTGGTTCTCCCGGGTGCGTTGTCGGAGTAATCCGGAATGGCAGCTTTATATATAGAAAGGCGTTCGGTTGCGCGAGTCTTGAACTCGGCGTCCCCCTCACACCCGAATCGGTCTTCTATATGGGTTCGGTATCGAAACAATTCACGGCCGCCAGCGTTGTGCTTGCCTCCGAGCAAGGCTATCTTTCCCTCGACGATGACGTCCATAAGTATCTTCCCGAGCTTCCTGATTATGGACATCCCGTCACGCTCCGCCAGATGCTGCATCACACCAGCGGATTCCGCGACTTTTTTGATCTCATCGCGCTCTCCGGCCGGAAAGCGGCCGAGCTCGATTCCGCCGCCGATCTTCTCAAGCTCATTGCACAGCAAAAAGGATTGAATAACGTTCCTGGCGAGGAATGGATCTATAGCAACTCAAATTACTTCCTGCTCGGCCAAGTGGTCGGCCGCGCCACGAAGAAATCACTGGCTCAGTTCGCCGCGGAAAACATCTTCCGGCCGCTGGGAATGAAGCACACGCTCTTCTACGATGACAACACGCAGATCGTCCCGAATCGAGTCGCCGCTTACGATGGGGGCAAGAACGGCGATTTTCTGGTCGATTGGTCCACGTCCTACAACATCGTGGGCGGCGGCGGACTCATGAGCAACATCGACGATTTTCTCTTTTGGGACCGAAACTTCGATGCCAACAAACTCGGCAAAGGCACCTTGATCGAGCAACTAGGAAGCCCTGGTGCCTTAAACAACGGCAATCGGATCAACTATGCTCTGGGCCTCGGGCTTGGCAAATATCGCGGCCTGCCCACTGTGGAACACAGCGGCGCCAATTTCGGATATCGCACCGAATACTTGCGCTTTCCTAAGCAAAGATTCAGCGTGATTGTGCTTTGCAATCTCTCCAGCTCAGATCCCGAAGCCCTCGCTCACTCAGTCGCAGATCTATACCTGGAGCGAGATTTCACTTCAGATCCAACCCCCCACCCCAAATCGGCACTCCCAGGACCCGAGAACTTCGCCGGCACCTACCTCGATCCGCGCACAAAGACGATCTACAACTTCAGCGCCAATGATGGAAAGCTGATGGGTTGGGGGGCGGTCCTCGAGCGCATCGATGCCAACAAGTTTTACGACCTCCAGGGAGATGTCATCAGCTTCGAGAGCAAAAGCGGCACGATGCACGCTTCGCTTCCGATTCCGGGCGAACTCTATTTCTCTGGCGACAGGGTTGTGCCGATGCAGCTAAGCGCCTCCGAACTAAACAGATTCGTTGGGAACTTCCATTCCGAGGAACTTGGCGTTACGTACGCGCTGTCGGTCGACAACGGACGTTTAATCCTCAACATGAACAATCTGCGAGTACCGCTCAATGCCGCTTCGGAAAGGGAGTTTTACGGCAGAAGCATCGTTCTGGTTTTTGCGAAGAACGGTCTCGAGAAAGAGAGGGAGCCGGACAGCGGCCATCGCGCCTTCGATTTCAAGCTGTTCACGCAATCGGCCCGTGGGATTATCTTCAGCAGGTTCGTTGAATCATCGCATTAACCAAGTCTGCCGGTTGCCGCATCCTTTGTTTTCCCTTATTGAACCCGAGAAGTGGGTGTCGGGCGCCCCATCCTTATCCTTCCCATATTGGTTTTCCTTGTTGAGAAACCCAAGCCGAGGGTGCCCTGCCCTCCGTCCGCCGCGGCGAAGAGGGTGGGCAGCGAGACCGCCGGCAATACCGGTTTTGCCGCCTTTATAATGCCGAGCCGTGTCTAGAGGACGCGCACGGTTTCATGGCGGCGAAAATCTTTGCTGTCAGATGGAAGGCTCGAGATGAACGATCCACAAACAGCCGAAACAAAACACAGGATCCTTCGGCAAGCTCAGGACGACCAAACGCAGGATTCAGGAGTGCGGGATCAAGAGATCCGCGCGGCATTGGATCAGCATTGGGCAGCGTCCGATGCCAACGATTTTGAAACGGAGCACCGCATCTATCGCGAGGACGCGGTGCTGGAATACCCGCAGTCAGGCGAGCGAACCCGCGGTCGATGGAACATACAGAACCAACGCGCCAGTCAGCCAAGCAAAAAGCGGTTTGCTGTCCGACGAATCATTGGCAGCGGTGATCTCTGGATCACCGAATTCATTCTGACCTATGACGACAAGCCCTCTTACACCGTGAGCATCATGGAGTTCAGGGACAGCAAGGTTGCGCGGGAAACGCAGTACTTTGCGGATCCATTCGTGGCTCCCGCATCGCGCGCTCAATGGGTCGAACGGATGGACACGTAATCTCGAGGGCGATGACGTGGGCAACTCTTGTGTTCAGTTTCCCCTATCAGAAAGGCAGCACTCAGCACTCAGCTAACTCAGCGGAAAGCGAGACGTCGGGATGGCGGGCGGAGCACCCAGGACGCAACTGCAACACCGATCATGAAGATCGGGAAGGCCATGGTACGCACACCCATCAACCCTGCGGCGAATAACGATGCCACCGCACCCGTCAAGTCGAAGATCACTCCGGCGTAAGCCCACTCTTTGAGTCGGGGGAACTTGGGAACAACCAACGCAACCGCGCCGAGCAGTTTCCAGATCCCCAGGATCATCAGGAAATAAGGAGGATAGCCCAGACGCTCGATGAGCCCGCGAGCCTGCGGAACTCGCAGCACATCCCATACGCCTCCCAAGGCCAGTTCGAAGACGACCAGAGCAGTGGTCACCCAGTAAGCAATGGTCTGACGGCGCGAAGTGAGAGCGTGACTGGCGAAGTTAGTCATGGGACGGGTGGCACTTTTTTCCATTATAGGAACAGATCGGGGACAAACAAATCGGGGACAACCCCTGTGTTTCGGGCGCAGATGGACGCCGGAATTGTACTTGACAATGAAATTGGAATGTACTCTACTCAGTCATCTGTTCGGGTGAGAACCAACTAGAGCAAGCCGGATCACTGCCAGGCTTCCCAATTTAACTCCTCCCTGTTGTTCTCGCTCCTGTAAATAGTTATTCCCCCATATCACGTTTTTTGGGAGGTTCTTGTGCTGCGAGCCAAGACCGGAAAAGCGGCCCGCTTTTTCACTATCGTTTTCTTCATTACCACGGTTCTGCCTGCAGGAGCCGCAGTCAAAGGTGATCGCGGTCGGAATGGCCAGCATGCCCGACCGTTTTACATCGTGGCTCATAATCCGAATGAGATATCCGACGTCGATGCCGTACTCGCAGCGGGTGCGAATGCGCTTGAGCCCGACGTGATGAGGTTCTCGGACGCTACCGTAGTAGGGCCTGCCGATACGGACCACGTGAACACTCATGCTGGGGCCTCAGGTCTGTTCATGTACCACGACCACGTGGTGATAACCACGCGCCTGCCGACGACGGTGGAAGATTACTTCGATTACGTGCACCACCTTATCGCTGATATCGGCGTAAACATCTCCTTGATTACGCTCGACATCAAGTCTGCTGCCGCCTCTTCCGGTCTGGTCCTCAATCTGCAAAATGCGGTGCACACACACCTAAATCACGATGGTGTTCGCGTTAACGTGATTTATAGCGTAGGAAGCACATCCGATATCGGAGCTCTTTTCGCCCTCGGGGGCCGGCTCGATGACAATGAAGGAGTTCAGGTGGATGGAGAGAGCGGTCCCGATGCCGCCGGAACGGTTTTCAACGACTTCCTTGATTCCCACTTTGACCACATTTCTTTTGGAGACGGTGGCTTCGGAGTCTCGCTGGGATTGAACGATCCTCTCTTGCCTTTTGTCGACTCGCTTTCACCTGGAGTTGTACCTAGTATCGATTTCGCCTCATGGTTCCGTGCTGGCGGGTTCGGTGGCTTCTGGGATTTGGGCCAGTACCTGAACGGTGGTCCTGGAAAGGGATTCGCGATTCCCTATGCCTACCCCATTCCGGTCGACACGCCTCCTAATATCGGATACGTTGCGTTCGCGTTTATGGACGAAGTCGACGGGCTAATTGCCGATTCGGATGAGCAGCCACAAATTCTTTCCGACACCGTAGCATCGGTCAGGAATCTCAGAAACTACATTGACAATTACGACCCCGATCACTACGTAGCGACCGCAGCCGATAACCCGTTCTATATCCCGCCTGAGGCGTATGCGATCCAAGCGAAGACTACGAGCGGATTATCTGATGGCACCAGCGACACAATCAGGTTCGACTTGACCGGGGAATGCGGCACATCCACCGTCTTCGTCGAGGGAGATTTTGACCATCGCTTCCACCGCAATGATCCAACACACTCCGCCGATACCTATATAACGATTCCCAGCAAGAATCTTGGCAAGCTGAGGTCCTTACGGCTTTCCTCGGGCGGAAGCAACACCTGGAGAGTGGGACAGATCCACATCGCCAGCACTCGCTGGGGAATCCCATACGACAACAATCTGATTGTCGATTTGGGTGCCGGGGATGTAGATAGCGACGACACCCAGACGGTAGATCTCGGCAGCACCTTTGGCTACACGTGCGACATCACTCCACCACATGCATCGCCTAGCCAAACACCCGCAAAGAACAGCTTCGGATGGAACAACGATCCTCAGATCACGGTGAACTGGAACTGGACTGATAATCCCGGCGGCACCGGTATCAGGCCAGTCGCGTGCCAGTCACAGCCGAGCTACGCGTCGCAGGAGGGTAGCTATGATTTGCCCTCCAAATGCCAGGATGTTGAGGGTAACGACGCCGTCGCAGCGTACCGGGTTCAGATCGATAGAACGCCGCCAGCATTTCAGTGCGCCGCGCCGGATGGAAAGTGGCACGCCAACGACGTGTCGTTGCTTTGCTCCGGTTCAGACTCACTCTCAGGGCTAGCCAGCGCTGCCGATGCCAGCTTCTCCCTTTCCACCAGCCTGCCGCCCAACACCGAAACTGCTGACGCACCAACTGGAATACACACTTTTTCAGATAAAGCCGGCAACAGCACTCAGGCGGGCCCTATCTTCGGCAACAAAATCGATAAGAAGCCTCCGGTCATTACCATCAATCAGCCGGCAGCGACGAGTTATACCCATGCCGACACGTTGGTCCTGAACTATAACGTCGTCGACGGTGGCTCTGGTGTAGCCAGTGTCCTGCCCACAATGAATGGCAGCACGACCGTTGCGGGAAATGTTCTCTCAAACGGGTTAGCGATTCCACTGCTCACGTCACTCCCGCTCGGCCCAAATACTTTTAAGATCGATTCCGCGGATATGGTTGGCAACAACAGTAGCTCTTCCGTGACGTTCAACATCATTGTCACACCGCAAAGCATCATGCAGGACATCGTCCAGCTGCAAGGAAACGGTTTGAATCAGCCAGGAGGCTCGCTCATGGCAAAACTCGGCAATGCCGCTGCCAATTTCGGGGGCTCAAACTGCCACGTTGCCGCTAATCAATACAGCGCGTTCATTCACGAGGTGCAAGCGCAGACAGGCAAGTCAATTATGCCTACTGCATCGGCAATCCTGATCGGCGATGCGCAATACCTGATCTCGCATTGCCAGTGACAGTCGCAAGTGGCTTAAGGATGACGGGCAAACAGCCGTAAACAAAAACACAGGATCCTTCGGCAAGCTCAGGATGACAACACAGGCTCTCGACAGGTTCAGGATCGAAGACCGGCTATCGGCTAATCTGCAGGCAATGATCGGGCTTCGCAGTGCGCCGGAAATTCCCAGACAGCCAGGTCGGTCTATGCCTTGTCCCCCGACCGCGGACGGTACTTGTCTACAGCTCACTCGACGCTATTCGTTATGCTGTCTGGCCAAGTAGCCCTGGAGGATCACCACGTTCGGCGTGTTGGACACAAACACGATCGGTACATCGCTGAACAATAGACCCGTGTTGAAGTGGGATTCGGAGACGGCGGCGCTGTCAGGCGTTGCCACCGCAGTAGAAAAAGCAACGTCATGGGGCGGTGACGTTAACTGATGGTGGAGTGTGGCAAAGGCGACCTGCCCAGGCGTCACAGCTGCCGCCTTCCACACGAAGTCGGTCACCACAAGCACCAAGCCGGAGGGTGGGGCGTTGTAGGGGGTCAACGTGCCATCGGCGGCGACTTGTTCCAAATCGGTACAAATGTTCGAGGTGAATCCGCCGCAAACGAGGGTCACGTTTCGCCTGACATCTACACTTGGATCCGATGACGCTGAAACGGTCCGACTTGGATACCACGACAGGGCGAAGGCCAAGGCAAAGCCCAATGTAACTAGAGCGATTTTACTTTTCATCCGGAGTCTCCTCTCTTAGCTGGAAAATTGCTGTAAAGCGTACACCCCTTCCGGCTCCTATCCCGTTGCGGATACAGAACCCGAAAAACGTTCGCTCTGGCGCAATTCTCCGCAATTGCTGGCGTGACCGCCATTGCCGCGACCTGTTCGGCACGTGTTGCCACCCGGTGAGTGTCAGTCCGAATTAGCTACCGAATGCGGTGCGCTGTCGAGCTCGATCACATGCATCCCGAGTCGATCCGAAGAAATACAAGAAATTTGGAGATTGTCGCGGTAGTAGCACGGTAAGAGCCGGGTAGTGCGCTACCCCCCGCACTACCGTCGGCTCTACCCTACAGTACTGTACGGTACGTAGTGTATGCCGCTTCGTCGGTTGGCGGCTGCATTACGAAGCAGAGACCGGGCGTGTCAACTTGGAATCGGCAAAGACCAAGTTGAGGAAAAAATCCGACCTTCAGATAACCTTTTTTGCCGAGGAACTACTCACATTGTCTACCTGCTGCCGAATTTTCGGACTGGCAGGGCGGACAAACTTAGTTGTAAATCTGTGGGTTACCGTAACGAAACGAAACCCCGGAGTTCACGAATCAACATCGATTCGGCTCCGGGGTTTTTGTCTTTTTGGGATCTTTCTGAAGGGGTATGGAATGGAAGAAGCGTTTCGAAACTCGAAGTTCCGATTCAAGTTGCAAGCCGCAGATGAGCACCCTCCATCTGATTTCGTCGCTAACGGCGAAGAAGGGCGAAGTTCGCCAGTACTAGAAAGCCCTTGGACAGCTGCCCAGGCTGCCCAGTTTCTAAAGATTCATCCACGAACGATCACCAGAATGGCGCAATCGGGTGAGATCCCGGCGTTCCGCATCGGCACGCACTGGCGTTTTCTTCCTTCTTCCCTGGACTCGTGGATGCGATCGAAGGTAAGCTCTGTGCCAAAGCTCGTACCTGTTCGCCGCAGCTAGAAGGGAAGATCTCTAGTGAAGCGATTGAGGTATCAATTTGGAACAATTGAACGCCGGCAACGCAAGTCGAGTCCTGACGTTTGGGTGCTTCGTTACTACGAGGACGATCCAGAAGGTGGACGAAGACATGTGAATCGGCGGTTGGGAACGGTGGAGGAACTCCCAACCAAGGTGCATGCTGCGAGGGTAGCTGAGTCTGTGCGTCTCGAAGTCAATCTAGCCCCCACTGCCGTAATTACTCTGGGAGGCCTGATTGAGCGATATAAATCAGACAAGCTTCCCGAGCGTTATTCGACTCGATGCTCGTATTTGTCATGTCTCAGTGTGCATATCGCACCGAAGTGAGGCGATTACACGCTTGAGAAGCTTGGGCGAGCACCGTTTGAAATCGAGCGTTGGTTTGAACAGCTTGAGCTTGCACCGAAGACAAAGGGACATATCAAGGGACTGATGCATCGCTTGTTTGAGTGCGCGATGAAGTGGGCATTGTATCCGGTCGGGAGAAATCCAATGGAACTGGTCGAAATCCGTAATGTCAGCAAGAGGAGAAGACAGCCGCGAGTGCTGACATCCGACGAGTTTTGGAAACTCCTCAGTTTTATCGAGGAGCCGTATCGGACGATGGTGCTAACTGCTCAATGCCTTGGACTCCGAGTTTCGGAGGTGATGGCACTTCAATGGAGTGACTTCGACTTCGATAGCTTGATCATTCGAGTGCAACGAGGAATCGTGCACGGCCATGTCGACAATGTGAAGACGGAATATTCGGCAGACGACTTACCTCTAGATCCTGATTTTGCAGCGGTATTGTTGCGCTGGAAGACACGCTGCTTCGTTACTCCGGAGCAGTGGGTTTTCCCGAATCCGAACACGCGCCGGCCCTACTGGCAGGAGACCGTGGCGGCACAGCGCATCAAACCGGCAGCAGAGAAGGCAGGTCTCGGCGGAAACATCGGCTGGCACACATTCCGGCACACGTATCGAACCTGGCTTGACGCGGCAGGAGCGCCTATGTCGATTCAACGCGAGCTCATGCGGCACGCGTCGATTCAGACGACCATGAACGTGTACGGGCGAGCGACGATGTCAGACGCAAAGCGGCAGGCGAACAGCAACGTCGTGCAGATGGTGCTCAAGCCCGCATTAGCTGCGGTGCAATAGCAAAAGGGCCTTTCGGCCCTTCGTTATTCTTCCCTAGTCTTCCCTCGCGGGAACTTCGCAATCAGCGGTAAGTGTTTGAAACGATTGGTTGCGGGGGGTGGATTTGAACCACCGACCTTTGGGTTATGAGCCCAACGAGCTACCAGGCTGCTCCACCCCGCAGATTCATACTATCAGCGTGGTGAGGATTTTGAAAACTGCGCTAGGTTCGCGCGTTTTGGTCCTACTTCTCTGTGGGCCAGGCTCGCAGGGCGATATCGACAACTCGTCGTAGCTCGGCGCGGGTGGCGCCGCTTGCTGCTTGAACAGACATTCCTTGAGCGGTGGTTATCACATAACGCGCGAGTGCTACCGGGTCCGAATCCGGAGGCAAATCGCCTTCGGATTTTGCGCGTTCGAGGCGTTCACATAAGGCCTGCTCTCCGGCTTCTCGCCTTGAACTGAGCTCTCGTTTTACGCTAACAGCTTCGTCTCCGCACGCGAGCGCCCCTTGAATAAACAGGCATCCTCGGGGGTAGCGAGGATCACTCATCGCATCTGCGCCGCTGTACAAGAGTCGTTCAACTGCAGCGCGCGCGGTCGGCTCCTTCAACGCCTCGCAAGCGTACGAGGCCGGACCTTCCGCGTAGCGATCCAGGGCGCGGCGGAAAAGATGCTCTTTGTCGCCGAATGCAGCGTAAAGGCTAGGGCGATTGATTCGCATCGCTCTGGTCAGATCCGATAGAGAAGCTCCCTCATAACCTTTACGCCAGAAGACCTGGAGGGCCAGGTCCAATGCGCGATCCGCGTCGAAACCGCGCGGTCTTCCCGGCGTCCTGGTCTGTCGCTTTGTCTTCATATCTAATTCATAATACGCCATTTTGTACTCGTCGGTACAGTTTGAATCTTTCCACAGCCGGGATACATCTGTACCGTGCGGTATGAAATTCCAGCATAGAGGAGACTGGTCATGGCAGGAAAGCTTGCAGGCAAGGTTGCAGTCGTAACAGGGGCGTCCAAGGGAATCGGCGCTTCCATCGCAAAATATTTCGCGGCCGAGGGTGCGTCGGTCGTTGTTAACTACGCGTCGAGCAAAGAGGGCGCTGATCGTGTGGTAAAGGAGGTCACGAGCAAAGGCGGGAAGGCCGTTGCAGTGCAGGCAGATGTCTCCAAGGAGAAAGATATTCAGCGACTTTTTGTGGAAACAAAGAAGGCATATGGACGGCTGGATATTCTCGTAAACAACGCTGGAGTCTATGAGTTCTCTCCACTCGAGGCCGTGACTGTGGATCATTTCCGCAAGCAGTTCGATCTGAACGTGCTCGGCCTGGTCCTGACTTCGAAAGAAGCGGCGAAGTACTTTGAGCCGGAGGGCGGCAGCATCATCAACATCAGTTCTGTGGTCAGTTCGTTTGCTCCACCGAATACTGCGGTCTACACAGGCACGAAGGGAGCAGTGGACGCTGTTACCCGAAGCTTGGCGAATGAATTGGGGCCGCGCAAGATCCGTGTGAACGCGATCAATCCCGGTATGGTTGTAACCGAGGGCATCATCTCCGCTGGTGCTAATGAAGGCGATTTCCGCAAGCAGATTGAAGCACTAACTCCGCTGGGTCGCATTGGCCAGGTGGAAGATATTGCTCCTGCCGCTGTGTTCTTCGCCTCCAAGGACGCTTCATGGATTACTGGCGAGACCCTGGTAATCGCCGGCGGCCTGCGGTGAGAAACTGTCTCGACCAGTCGAAGTAAGCCTTAGATCCGCTTGACTGGGCGAGATGTGTCTTTTTGGTCCCCTCGGAATAATCCCAAGGCATCTTAAGTTCGTAGCATTGAGTGGTTGATTTTCTCTGTAAACAGGCGAATGATAAGCCGTAGGCAGGGAGCATCAACCCTCAACGTACTCTGGCTCTTGCATGCTTCCGAGGTTCCTATGATGTGGTCCCGATCTATCCCATTGGTCCTGGCAATGGCGATGGCCTCGCTGTTTGTTTCTTCCACTGATGTCAAAACGGTAGACACTTCCAACAAACAGCTTCCTGCAGCCAAGAATGAACTGCCTCCCGAACTTCAAGGGAAGCCTCCTGTCAGCAAGCAAACGCGACTCGAATTAATTCGCACAATGCAGGCAGAGTTCGGCTTCGCCAAGAAATTAATTCCGAAGGGTGAAAAGGGCCTGCAATTGACGAGCAATGGCCAAGTCTCCCCGGATGATCAGTCTGTGGCAATACAAGTTGCGACTTACGGGCCCGCTGCCAAACCGGGGGACAAGCTCCAGATCACAGATGTCGTAATCAAAGACAGTCAGATCGTATTCGACATCAATGGCGGCTCCAAAAAGAAGGGACACTGGTACGACCACGTACAGGTTGGCGGTGGGGGTGGAATGGTTCCCGTCCACCAGGAAAAGGGTGCCAACAATCCCGGATGCACGCTGGCTCTGGTGTTTCCCAAATATGTTCCGGAGATGACGGCAACCGATGTGAAGAAGTTGCTCGCTCCGCTGATCGACTTCACCGTGAAATCGCCAACGCAGGCATATATCGACACCCTGCCTCCAAAGCTAAAGAAATCGATCGAGAACCACCAGGCTCTGGTCGGAATGAACAAAGAGATGGTGATCGATGCGCTCGGGCGTCCGCCAAAGCGAATCCGTGAATCCGACGGCGAGGTTGATTACGAGGAGTGGATCTACGGAGCGCCTCCGGCTGACGTCCAGTTTGTGCGATTCGTGAACGAAGAAGTCGTTCGAGTGGAGAACATTCAGGTGGGCGGAGAAAAGATCGTCAAGACCGCTCGCGAGGTGAAGGTGAACGCCGTGACCGGTGCGGCGACGATTGTGGATCCAAACGCGCCGCAGACCGCGTCGGCTCAGACTCCGCCCGACGTTGCTACGACAGCGACTGCGGAAGCTAAGAAGCCTCCCAAAGCGCCAACACTGCGTCGTCCAGGAGAGGAAGCCGAGGACCAGAAAGGCGCAGCCATTGGAAAGAACGCGGGCGAACTCGGCTCCAAGCCGATTCCGACTTCAACTGGCCAGGAGCCGGAGTGGGGAACCAAGCCAGCTTCATCTACAACTACGACCTCGCCGACCAAACCTCCGGAAGCTCCGCTCCCCGGAGAGGGTCAGCTTCCGCCGGTGACCCCGAGGTAACCGAAAAAAAGACGATTCGAATTTCAAGTTTCGAGTTTTCGGCAAAGCCCGCCACAAAATTTGTCGACGTGACGTTGGTCGCAGTGCGCCCATCAGCCGAAATCTTCTTCTTCGCGTAAAATGGATTATCAACTTCCACGGAGTATTAATTAGAAATGGCAAAGATCGCCAAGACAGCCGACCGTAAAAAGGTCATGGACACTTCCAAAAGTACCGACTGCCCCAAATGCGGCAAGCCGACCCGCATCGTAAAGCGGGTGAAAGACCGTGAGCGTGGCGTAAGCGGCGGGGTGTTTATCTCGTGTTCGGCCTGTGAGTTTTACGAAAAGTTGTAAAACGAGTTTTAGGATGGATTCAGGCCGGCTTTTTGCCGGCCATTTCCATTTCTGACTCCGGCAAAGAGGTTGCGATTTCGCCGATAATCGCCTTTGCAGCATGCAATCGATTTTTGGCTGCGATGATCGGCCGACCGACCACCAGGTGCGAAGCTCCAGCACGAATTGCGGCCGCTGGGGTAGATATCCGCGATTGGTCCTCAGCGTCAGCTCCTGCTGGGCGGATTCCAGGAGTTACGATTGCCATTTCGCCACCTAGTGCTGAACGCAATGCCTGCGCTTCGTGCGGAGAGGTAACAACACCGTCGCAGCCGGCAGCTTTGGCCAAGGCCGCCAAATGTCGAACTTGATGGCTTATCTCCGTTTTCACGCCGGATTCCTCAAGGTCGGACTGGGAGAAGCTGGTCAGCACGGTCACAGCTAAAACCATCGGGGCTGTTGGCTCATTCCTGGCAGCTTCCACCGCCTCTTTCAGCATTCTGCTTCCGCCAGCCGCATGAACCGTGAGCATGTGAACTCCAAGTTCAGAGGCAGCCTTCACAGCCCCGGCAACCGTGTTCGGGATGTCGTGCAGTTTGAGGTCGAGGAAGACCTTCCGGCCAGAATTCACAAGCTCCGAGACAATCCTGGGACCCTCCGCCGTGAACAACTGAAGGCCGACTTTGTAAAACGCGACCGAATCGGCCAACTCGTAAATGATTTCCTGGGCCTCGACGGCGGTGGGCACATCCAAGGCTACGATTAGGCGGTCTTTCGGCGATGCCACGAGGCGATTCTAACCCGAAAATCAGCAGGGAGACTTGTGGAGGGAATTATCAGGACAGGTTTGCTGCCTAGAAGCCTTGTTTCGCGACTAGCGGGGCGGGGTGAGCATGGCCATGTCGGAGGTCTGTTCGGGCGCTCTCACCAGGTCCAGACGAACTTTGGCGATGCCCTGCCCGCTCATCCTAAGTATGCGGGCGGCGCTGTAGGAAAGGTCGATGATCCGTTCGAGAGGCACCGGGCCGCGGTCGTTGATCCGGACCAGAACCCACCGACGGTTGCGAAGATTCGTCACCTTCACCCAGCTTCCTAATGGCAAGGTACGATGTGCGGCGGTAAGCTCGTACATGTCGTAGGGCTCTCCGCTGGCGGTCGGCTTGCCGTCGAAGTATTTCCCGTACCAGGAGGCCTTACCGATGGCGAGCGGCTTCGAGGATTTCGTGACGGCTGGCTTTTGCGTAGCGCGCAGTGCCGACTGGACAATGACCGGATGGTCGCCACCTGTCGGTGCCGACGCAGCCATAGATCCTGAGACCAATGCCCCAAGAGCGACAGCGTTCAACACGAATTTGTGTATGCGTTTCAACTTAGCGTTCGGCTCTATTGTCCCTAAGGTCGTACCCATTAATTATAAGAAAACAAAGCACCTGTTCTAACTTTTTATTTTTTGAGCTTAAAATAACTGTTGCTTTTCCGCCTCGGTTATGAGCCGAAATCTAGGCCAGAATTTGGGGAGGGCGCAGAAAATTAGAGGATTGCGCGCGTAGATCGGTTGTCCGCGCTGCAGTCCTTTGACTAAATTCAATCAACCTGTTTATTTCTAATGGCTTAGAGCCAATGCCACAAGCCTCTCCCAAGCTGATTCTCGTCATAGCGGGCTTTGACCCTTCGTCAGGCGCCGGGATTACCGCCGACCTCAAGACCATTGCGGCTCATGGTTTGTACGGGGTGTCGTGCATCACGGCTCTGACTGTTCAAACGACGCAGGGGGTATTTCGATCTGAAGCCCTGCGGCCGAAGCTCGTCCGGGAGACTTTGGAAAGCCTCATTGAGGACACGCCGCCCGCTGCCATCAAGATTGGAATGCTCGGCTCGGGGGCAGTTGCGGCAGAAGTTGCCGAGTTCCTGAGGGTGAATCCTCTGCCCAATGTCGTCTTAGATCCGGTGTTGCGATCGTCTTCGGGAGCCGAGTTGCTTGACCAAGCCGGAGTGCGAATCCTGCGCGACGAGCTCCTGGGAATGGTGGATGTCGTCACCCCCAATCTTCAGGAAGCCTCCGTTTTAACGGGATCGCGCGTCGTGGACGAGGCAGGTATGGAGCTGGCCTCTCGGGAGCTAGGGAAGTTGGGTGCCAAGAACATCGCTATAAAGGGCGGGCATTTGGCCCAGCCTGCCGACTTGTTGGCCGTAGGTTCCTCCGGAGAGCCGGTGTTGTACTGGTTTCGGCACGAGAAGGTTGACACGAAAAATACTCACGGAACCGGCTGTGCCTACTCTACTGCGATCGCATGCAATCTCGCGATCGGTGAATCCTTGAAAGAGGCGGTGTTACACGCGAGGAATTACGTCGCCTCAGCTTTGCGGGAAGCCTATGACATTGGGAAGGGAGCCGGCCCGATTAATCACTTGTTCGCGAGGCAAAAAGAGTAGAACCGAACGTCTGTGGAATGGGAACAGTATTCTCAGGAAGGAAACTTCCTCTGCGAGATGCCAAAGCCTTCCGCTTACACTGAGCCCATGATCACGCAGTCGGCCACGGAGACCGTTACTCAATCTTGTCAATCTTGCTCCACTGTCGAGCCAGCCAGGTTCAAGGTTTTTTATGACGAGCAGTGTGAGGTCTGCCAGGCTGGCGTTTCCTGGTTGAGGGTCCTTGATAGCAAGGCCCAGATCGATCCGCAGCCAATAACCGAAACCTCGGTCACCGACTGCGGGCTACCTTTGGAAGAGTGCCTGCGGCAACTGCACGTTCTCGAGCCAGATGGGACGGTTCAAATTGGCTGGGGAGCTGTCTGTCGGTTAGCTAGACTATTTCCTTCTACACGGCTTATCGGCGTCCTGGGACAACTGATAGGGCTTCGTTGGTTCGGTGACCTCGCCTACGGATTTGTTGCCCGAAACAGGTACACGCTTAGCAAATGTCGAGGAGGAGCGTGTCGCGTCGCGAAGCCAGAGAGGGTACGGAATCAGGCGAAGTTAACACCGTTCTGGTCCTGTTACACCTTGGGCTTCCTGCTGCGCTTGCCGCTCGTCTGCTGGGCAGGATTGTCGAGCGCGCTTGAAAGAATCGCCACATTCCTCCGTACCCGTCAAAAGAGAATCGAAATTCTAGATGGCAAGCTCATCGTTCTGATCCTGAACGGATTCCTGCCCAATGCCGTCCCGCTGCTATTTGGGGAGCTATTCACGGCAATCATCTACGATGGAGCGGCAATTGATCCTGGATCTCCAAAGATGCGGAGTTCCCTCAAGAGACACATCGCGAAATTGCGCTCTCCGGTCCTTGCAGTTGTCGCTACTCATGCTCACGAAGAGCACGTTGGAAACCTGAATTGGTTATCTGATGTGGTAGGTGCTCCCCTGTACGTTTCATCGCTGACGGCAAAGTTTCTGATGCCCTTCAAGAAACTGCCTTGGGTACGAGCCGCGATCATAGGTCAACCGCCTGATCTTAAGCATCCGTTTCAACTCCTCGAGGGCAAGCTTAAGACTCAAAACGGAGAACTCGAAGTTATCGCTGCACCTGGACACTCTGACGATCACATCGTGCTGTACGATCCAGCCGAAAAGTTGCTGCTTGCCGGAGACGCCTTCATGGGCACGTATTTCGCAACACCGAACCCGGATGTTGATAGTCGAAAATGGCTGGCGACACTTGAGCAACTATCGGAACTTGAGGTCGAGATACTCGTTGAAGGTCACGGTCATATCCACACCATGCGCCGCGATGTACCAGATTTCCCCGGAGTTGTGATTCGCCAGGATCCGAAAGCGGCCATTCTCGAGAAATTGGAGTACATGCGATGGCTCCAGCAGCAGATCGAGGCCGGACTGAGCGAGGGGCTGCCGCTCAGGGCCGTCGAAGCAAGCTGTTTCCCTTGGTCTCGTCGCTCGTCGTGGGAAACGTGCGCCACCGACGAATGTATTCGCCTGCTGAGCTTGGGACACTTCTCACGCACGGAGCTGGTCCGCAGCTTTGTCCGGGGCGACCAGGACCTGTTACCCAAAGTCTTCGAAGTACGCCTTCACTGCGACTAGGTTGCCGCCGGCGATCACGGCGCCATTCAACACTGATATCCAATCCAGACTTGTTCCTACACTCGTTGCGGAAATACCCATCAAAAGAATGACCACGATTACAGCGAATTAGGCGAGCTAGTTGAAGCTCCAGCATAGTTTTAGAACAGGCCGCCTAGATTATTTCCAGCATCATCCGTAAGCTGCTGGGGATGCAGAGTAGCGATCTTCATCAACGCCTGCTGCGGGAGGCACTTCACGAAGCCAGGCTCGGCCTAAGTGAAGGCGGATTGCCCATCGGTTCGGTCCTTGCCAATGGCACTGGAAGCGTGATCGCGCGCGGCCACAATCTGCGCGTTCAGAGTGGCGATCCCACCGCACACGCGGAAGTCGTCTGTATCCGCAATGCAGGACGGCGGCGAGATTGGCCTCAACTCACTCTGGTCAGCACGCTCAGCCCATGCGTTATGTGTACAGGAACATCGCTGCTGTTCCGCATCCCGACGGTCATCATCGGCGAAAATCGCAATTTTCTTGGGGCTGAACACCTGTTTACGCAGGCCGGAGTCGCAATCAAGGTGCTTGACGACTCGGAATGTGTCGAGATGATGCGCAGCTTCATCGCACGACATCCTGATCTTTGGAACGAGGATATTGGCGTTCCGTAGAGCAAGCGTCGTGGGATCTGCCAGGAAGTGTGTGACTACTTTGCCCCAGCATTCAGCAATGCGAGCGTCCCCAGCATCGCGTTTCCCGAAATTTCCAGGCTCTTGGGACTCAATTTGTCAAGCGTATCTTCAGGCGTGTGATGAAAAGAGTTGTTGTAACCATAATCAAGGTCGATGAAGTCCATTACGGGAATCCCGACGTTTCGGAACGGGAGGTGATCGTCTTCGATCGCGGTTTGACGCCCGTAGAAGTGCGACTGATATCCGTAATGGCTGGCTGCCGCAAAGGCAATCATTTGCAAGCGTACTGACGAGTTCGCATCCTGATCGATGTTCAGGTCGGCATCCCCGATCATGTCTGCCAGAAGCAGAGCTTTGATCTGCTTGCTGGTTCCGTCCTGTTGCCACTTTTCGGCAAGGTGCTTGCTGCCGTAGAGGCTGTCGCTCGACCAATCGCGCTGCATCGCCTCCTCGCCATCGGTAAACACGAGCCAGACGGTGTGGCCATCCATCGGCCCATTCTTCACCTTCTCGCGAAACAAGCTGGCAAATTCGAGCAGCAAGCCGGTGGAGGATCCTCCATCATTCGCGCCAACGTAAGTCTTCGGCAGCCAGATATTAGTTTCGTAGTGCGAGGCAAAGACGACGATGCCTGGTTTCTTGCCTGGATATTTGGCGATGATGTTCCGAACCGGAAAACTTCCCTGAGGAGTGCTCTGGCTGAAGGCGTCATCTTCGACCTGATCGCCTTTCAGGTGCGCGTGAATGAAATCCTCGGCCCTCTTGTGGCCAGCACTGCCCAGAGGCCGCGAGCCGATTGCGACAAACTGCTTTATATATCCCCAACAACGCTGAGGATCGATCTTGAGCGCCTGATTCATCGCAGCATCGATCTGCGGTTGCGAGAGACCGATTTCGGTGGAGCGCGGATCGGCCTGCGTTTCGTTCTGGGCAGCTCCGGACGCCGGAGGCGACGTGTCGCTCTTAGCGTTCTTGCAGGACAGCAAAACGCTTCCCAAAATGAACATCAGGCAAAATGCAAGCAATCTCATTCTTTCTTCCACGGCCCGCACAACTGAGGACTACATCTCAAAGGTTATCCGTCCGATCCGTTAAATCCGTTCAGTCCGTGTTCTGGCTTGCTTCGGCCTTCGGCGGAAAACCTACCCCTTCGCGCGAGCCTTACGCCGACTGGGATGCACAAGATACGCCACGCCGATACTTATGAGATACAGCGCAATCATGGGCGCGGCAAACAAACACATGTTCGTAATATCAGTCGTGGGAGTCACAATCGCCGCAATCGTAAAAATAATCAGGATCGAATAGCGCAAATTCCGCCACAACCATCCGGCAGTAACGACTCCCATGAGTGCTAGAAAAAACACGAGGATGGGCAGTTCAAAAACGATGCCCATCCCGACGATCAGTGTAAGAAACAGGTCGGTGTACTCCCCAATCGTGATCATGGGCTTGAACTGCGAGCTGTATCCGATCAGGAAATTGAGTGCGGCTGGAAACGCCATTTTGTACGCGAAGAAGCCACCAGCGATGAACAATCCAACGGTGGCGACCATAAATGGCACTACGTAGCGCTGTTCGTGTTTGTAGAGTCCCGGCGAAATGAAGAGCCACACTTGATACAAAACGGCGGGAGAAGCCACAAAGATGCCGCCAATCAGCGCCATCTTCAGATACATGTTGAACGGATCGGTGGGGTTCGTGAATACGAGCTGGGTGTCGAGATGGTTGTTCCTGAGAGCGAAGGTGATCGGACGCTGCATCAGCTCGTAGATCTGTTCGTGATACCAGTAACAAACGCAGAAGCCCGCGAAGATCGCCAATGCCGAATAGATAATTCTCTTGCGCAGCTCTTCCAGGTGCTCGAGAAGCGACATGCCGGGTAGTTCCACCCGGCTAGTTACCTCTTCACGAGCTCGTTCGGTGAGGTCTCCGAGGTCTTTAGGCATTTCCTGCCGAATCAGGTCTGTAGGACCCCGCCTTGTCAGAGGAAGACGAGTGCGTCACGGTGTAGTCCGGCTCTGAGGCAGCGGCAGCAATCTCTGACGTTGAGGCAGGGGCAACGGTGGGTTCAGCGGCTGGCGCGGAGGAACCCACAGTCAGCGCCGGAGGCTGCGATTCGACGGTGTTGGAAAGGGACACTGGGGGGTCGATGGTGTTTTTCAAATCCGTTTCCAACTCGAGCTTGCGTACCTCGTCCTCGATTTGCGACTGGAACTCGCGGCTGGCCCGCTTGAATTCGGCCAACCCCTTACCGATTTGCCGGCCAATCTCCGGCAACTTCTTTGGCCCAAACAGTATGAGAGCCAGCACAAAGATAAACATCATCTCAGGAAAACCAAGGTTCATAAGTCTCCATCATACGGCGATGCCCAGAGATGCGGCAATCAGGGGAATCGGGTGATCGGGGAATCGGGCGATCGGGTAATCGGGTGAAGCAAGACACGAACTTTCCCTCTGCCCGACGCCTGGTATTACAGGCCGAAGCCGAGGCCAACAACCGAAAACCCGTTGTTTTTACTTCACCCGATCACCCGATGGCCCGATCACCCGATTCTCGTATCCAAGAGCACCCCAATGGCATCAAAAAGAACTGAAGTCATTGAATTGTCGGATTTTCGTGCTTAGCAGCTCGGAAAACCGATGCTATACTCAACCGAAATACTGGTTTCCGGCCGATTTTCATCCCGCAGACCTCTTTTATCCCCAGGAGAGTTGCAGCGGCCCTGATAACCGTCCGGTGCGTAAGGACGTCCAAACAGCATGGTGAGTAGCTCCCGTCGCTCTCTCTTCTTGGTTCTCTCAATTCTCCTTCTGTGCGGCTGCATGGGTGCCGTATTCGGACAGCGCAGCTCGGCTGCAGAGGGTTCGTCTGACGGTGAAATCCGCGACAACATCAAGGAATTCACCCAGATTTACGACGTCGTAGAGAAGAACTACGCGGAGCCGGTGAATCCCGACAAGGCGATTTACAACGGCGCCATCCCCGGAATGCTGCGCGTTCTCGATCCGCACTCGAACTTCTTCGACCCCAAGCAGTACGCGCTTCTCCGCGAGGATCAGCGTGGCAAGTACTACGGCGTCGGAATGTCAGTCGGACCGCGCAACAACAAAGTCATCGTGATCGCGCCCTTCGTGGGCACGCCGGCTTACAAGGCTGGGATTCGCCCCGGTGACGTAATCGCTGCCGTCGATGGCAAGCCCACCGACAATATGACCACCAGCGAAGTTGCCGATCTGCTCAAAGGCCAGAAAGGGACCACAGTCCACATCACCATCATTCGCGAAGGCGCCGACAAGCCGATCGAATTCACGGTAGTGCGCGACGAAATTCCCCGCTACAGCGTCGATCTCGCATTTGAGATCCGTCCGGGCATCGGCTACATGCACGTCAACGGATTCACCGAGACCACCGAGCACGAAGTTGCCCAGGGACTCGAGAAGTTCCAGCAGCAGGGTGAACTTAAAGGCCTGATCCTCGACCTGCGCCAGAACCCCGGCGGACTCCTCAGCGAGGGCGTTGGCGTCGCCGACAAGTTCCTGCACAAAGGACAAGTTATCGTCTCGCATCACGGACGTAATTCGCCTGAGAAGATCTATCGCGCCGCCCACGGCAACGGCGGCAAGGACTATCCGCTGGTC
Organism: Terriglobales bacterium; assembly: GCA_035567895.1. Classification (NCBI taxonomy): domain Bacteria; kingdom Pseudomonadati; phylum Acidobacteriota; class Terriglobia; order Terriglobales; species Terriglobales bacterium. Next base: position 39,842 of record DATMPC010000070.1, read on the forward strand.
GTGCTGGTAAATCGTGGCACAGCGTCAGCCGCTGAGATCGTCAGCGGAGCCATCCAGGACCACGATCGCGGACTCGTAGTAGGCGAGAGCACTTTTGGCAAAGGACTGGTCCAGACCGTCTATCCGTTAGGCGAGAACACCGGCCTGGCGTTAACCACCGCCAAGTACTACACGCCCAGCGGACGCCTGATTCAGCGCGAGTACAACGGCGTCTCGCTCTACGACTACTACTACAACCACGACGACCAGACGAACTCCAACGTCGGCAAGGAAATCAAGCTCACCGACAGCGGACGCACCGTCTACGGCGGCGGCGGCATCACGCCCGACGTGAAGTTTCCGCAGCCGAAGCCGAACCGCTTCCAGGACGAACTCCTGCAGCACTACGCGTTCTTCAACTTCGCCAAGCACTACTTGTTCAATCGCCATGTCGGGAAAGACTTCCAGGTGAACGACGCCGTCCTCCAGGAATTCCGCAAGTACCTCGACGGTGAGAAGATCGCCTACACCGAAGCCGACCTGGTCGGCGTGCAGGACTGGATTGCATCGCACATCAAGGCAGAATTGTTCGTCTCCGAGTTTGGACAGCAGGAAGGCCTGAAGGTGCAGGCAGAGACAGATCCCCAGATCCTCAAGGCCCTGGAGCTTCTGCCCCAGGCCCGAGAACTTGCCGACAACGCGAGGCACATAATCGCCGAGCGCACCAGCGCGAGAGCAACATCCTCGTCGTCCTCAGGAGCCACTGCCGCAGCCCAACCGCAGTAGCCGGCGGTAGAAGTACCGGCGGCGGTAGCCGCTGGGTGAGGCAGTACCGCCGGCGGTAGCCGGTGGGTGCGTTCAAGGTCAAACAACAAGGCGGATTTCATCAAGTGATGAAATCCGCCGTTTGGTTTTCTGGACCATCGCGCGCCCTAGCGCGGGTGTTGCGTTGACTCAGGACTAACGCGCGTACTGACTTAGACAGAAGCTCCAGCAGCTTAGTAGCTCGCTCACAAAAAGTTCTGCAACGCCGTCGTCGTCTCCTTCGGATTCTCCTCGAGCACCCAATGACCGGTGTCATTCAGCACCACAGCGCTCACGTCCGTTGCAACTAATTTCATCTGGTTGGCCAGCACCTCTCCCAGCGACTTCTCTCCACCGATGGCCAGCACCGGCATTGTTAGCTTAGTCTGCGAGAGTTCAGCAAAATCCTTCGCCGCCTGCTGGAACGACACGAAATACGCCCACGCCGCCCGCATCCGTCCCGGACGCGAATAGACCGCCGCATATGCCCGCCGGTCCGATTCGGGAATCGAACGCGTCTTGTTCGCCGCCAGATCATTCCAGAAATATTCGAAGTAGGTGCGTTCGCGTCCCTGCACCAGCGCCTCGGGCGTCGGACCGTTGAAGCGAAAATGCCAAATCGCCGGATTGTTGTAGACCTCCTCCCAACCGCCAACGCCAGGCAGGAAGGCATCCATCACCACCAGCTTTGTCACTTCCGCGGGGAACTGTGCAGCATAGGCATAGGCAACCATCAGCCCAATGTCGTGGCCCACGACTTCCGCCTTCTCAAAGCCCAGCGACCGCACCAGCGCATGCATGCGCACCGCAGCCGACTTCATATCCAGTCCGTCTTTGGGAATGGCAGAGTCGCCAATCCCCGGCAGGTCCGGCGCAATCACCGTAAACCCCCGCGCGAGCGCTGGAATAACCGGCTTCCACATCAGCGAAGTCTCAGCAAATCCATGCAGCAAAACCACCGCCGGACCCTGGCCCGCCATCATGTAGTGAATTGAAACGCCGTCAACGTCGGCCGCGCGCGAGGAGATCGGATTGTCTGCCGCCTCTGCTGCCGACAATGCCGTGGTCAGAAGAAGTACAACCGCGATAGAGACAACAAGTCTGAAAAACGTTCGCAAGGTGTGTGGCTCCTGATGAGAGAATCTCTGGACTATACAGGACGCCTTCACAGCCGATGAGCGATAAGCCAATTAGCGAAAGCTGTTGCAATCCAATTCTCTGTGACGTCCTCCCTTTCCGCTGCCCCATCCTGAGCGGGGACCCCGAACCGCGCTGGTGTTGCAGGTGAATTTAGGTGGAAGCCCCCGACTTTGAGTCGGGGAACAAGGCTTTCAAGCCTTGCGACAACGACGAGCAGTCAAAGAATTGCGCTTTAGCGCTGGCTGGGGCTGCGAAGCGCGAAACCCTGAGGCCTTCGACAACGGAAATCAAAGGAGCCGGTGTTTTGCGCTGGCTCTTCAAGCTTCGCAGCTTAGAAGCTCAGGAGCTTAGCGGCTGTCTTTACTTCGGCGCAGGAGTGTTGTTCTGCGGCTGCGGCTGCGGCTGCGGCTGTTCACTCTGGTGAGCGCGGTCGTTTTTCTTCTGCAACTTTGCGTCGCGCGGGAGCGAGCTGTCGTTTACTACGCCCACTGCTTGCTGATGCTGGTCTTCCAAAATGGTCTTGACCTTCGCCTGCTGGTCGGGGGTAAGGTTCAGCGCCGCCGTGAGCGCGCTCACTTGCTCATCGACGCCTGGAGTACCGGAGTGCATCGCCGGCGCCTGCGAAGGCTCAGTCTGCGGCGTCTGCGCCTCAGGACTCTGCACCGTTCCAGGCTGCGATTGAGGTGATACGGACGGAGGCGTCGCTCCCGGACGCTGCGGATTTTGCTCCGCTGCCCCTGGTGTTTGCGGCGTCTGCGCGGGTTGCTGCATGGAGCCCTGATGGCCAAAGGCACCCAACGCCATGAGCATGCAGAAAAGAATTGCGACAGTGAAATTCTTCATAAGATCTACTCTCCCTTCGAGGTGCGGCCAGTTCTGTCCTGTGATGCCTGTTGAACTCGGCGGGAGGCAAAGAATCGTGAGCTGATGCGCTTCTCTGCTGTTGCCTTTGCTGGAGCTGATTGCCGTCTCTCCGGTCTGTCATCCCGAAGCGCGGTGTTGCGCGAGGGATCTGCTGTTGGCTGTTTGCGGTTGCCTAATCGCTAATTGCCGACTGCTGCTTTTCCGTGTTGGCTGTTCACTTCACCCGATGACGTCCTGAGCCTGCCGAAGAGCCTGCCCTGCCTTTTAGCTTGGGCGCAAAGCGCGAAACCCTGAGGCTTTCGAAGGGGTAGTCGAATGGGATCCTGGGTGTGGTTCTGGCTGTTTGCCGTTGATGAGGTGGCCGGTCCTTACGTCAAAAACTGATTTCCACAGCGAGCGACGGTAAGAACCTTGACTCGGTCCTGCGAGTCGGGGTACCACCGAAGAGGAGATCGACAATCGCTTCGCAGCTTCGTCGTCCGGAGCTTCGCAGCTTGGCTCCGCTTACAAGAAAGGGAGGCGCAGAACGATGACGGTCCTATGCTTCACGAATCCTGGCATTCACTGCAATTTCACTGTTAATTCACTGCCCCTCTCCGCTACCCCCAGTGTTTATGCGGGTTTTATGCAGCGGAAGAAATTCACTGTTATTTTCACTGATAAATTCACTGTTAATTCGTTGTTAGTCTCCTGATCAGTGAATTAACAGTGAATCGGAAATCAGCAGCAATTAGCTAGTAGAAACCGGGGTCCCATTTCCGGGGTTCCCCCTGATCGGGTGAAGTGAACGCAAACGGCGAACACTAAGGTCGCGAAGGAAACGACAAAGGTCACGAAGTATGTCTTTTATGGTTTCGGCTGTTCACTTCACCCGATGAGCCGATCGCCCGATCACCCGATTCCTTTGGGTTTGCTTCCCTGCCATATCCGTCCTAACATTTGTTAGCTCGACGAAACTCAACGAGGTCTTCCTATGTCCAGCAGCGCTATCGCTACGCAGCTTAAGCCGTGTCCGATCTACATCAATGGGCGCCCGCAGATTTCGCGCGGCGAGGTTTTCATCCAGCACAATCCGGCGACGGGCGAGCCTGTGGCTGAGATCCCTATTTGCTCGCACGATGAGGTCGCGGCCGCGATTGCTTCGGCGCAGGCGGCATTTCCCGCGTGGAGCGCTACGCCGGTGATGAACCGCTGCCGCGTGCTCTTCCACTTCCATCAACTGATGGAGAAGCATGCCGATGAGCTGATCGCGCTTGTAACCGAGGAAAACGGCAAGGTGCGCGAGGAGGCTCGCGGATCGTTCCAGCGGGGCCTGGAGTGCGTGGAGTTTGCCTGCGGCGTTTCCAGCCTGATGATGGGCGAAACCGTCGAGCACGTTGGCGCCGACGTGGATGGCTGGTCGACGCGGCATCCGCTGGGCGTATGCGTGGGCATCACGCCGTTTAACTTTCCCTTAATGGTACCGCTGTGGATGTTTCCGGTAGCCATCGCCTGCGGTAATACCTTCGTGCTGAAGCCTTCGGAGCGCGTGCCGCGATCGTCCGTGCGTCTGCTGGAGCTCGTGTACGAGGCTGGACTGCCGACTGGAGTGATGAACCTGGTGCATGGAACCAAGCCGGTGGTCGATCAGCTATTGACCGATCCACGGGTGAAGGCGGTTTCGTTTGTAGGATCGAGCGCGGTAGCGAAGTACATCTACGCAACTGCGTGTGCGAACGGCAAGCGCGCGCAGGCGCTGGGCGGCGCGAAGAACCACTCTGTCGTGATGCCGGACGCGGATATGAACCACTCGGCGAGCACGATCATGTCCTCGTCGTTTGGATGCGCGGGCGAGCGCTGTGTGGCGACTAGTGTGGTAGTGGCGGTGGGCGATGCGGCCGATCCACTGTTGGCGGCGCTGAAAAAGGCTGCCGACGAGATGAAGGTCGGCGATGGCTCGGATCGCAGTACCGTTATGGGACCGATCATCAATAGCGAGGCCAAGAAGCGCATTCTCAACTATATCGACGTGGGCGAGCAGGAAGGCGCGAAGCTGGCCCGGGATGGACGCAAGGATACTTGCTGCGATAACGACGGATACTTCGTTGGTCCGACCATCTTCGACAACGTGAAGCCTTCGATGCGGATTGCACGTGAGGAGATCTTTGGTCCGGTGCTGTCGGTTGTGCGGGCTCGCGATCTGCAGGAAGCGGTCGACGTGGTGAACGCGTCGGAGTACGGCAATGCCTCCTCAATATTTACCAAATCGGGGCACACCGCCCGCGAGTTCAGCGCAAAGGTGCAGACGGGAATGGTCGGAATCAATGTCGGCGTGCCTGCTCCGGTAGCGATCTTTCCGTTCACAGGCTGGAAAGGCTCATTCTTCGGCGATCTGCACGCCTTGGGCAAAGACGGCGTGAAGTTCTATACCGAGACGAGAGTCGTGACATGTAGGTGGTGACGAGTTAACGGCAACAGCAAGAGCGAACACGAAGGTCACGACGGAAACTTCGGAGGTCACTATTCCTCTCAAAAATCCGCGTGAATCCGTTCAATCCGCGTTCATCCGCGTGGGCTCTTGCTTTTCGGCCCCCGGCAGTGCTCAAACTCCAGCGTAAGTCGCGCGTTTGAGGAAATTGCCGCTGCCGGCTTTGCCGTGGAATTTGTCGTTCTCGACCAGCACGCGTCCGCGGGACATGACTATGTCAGGCATGCCTTTTACCTTGATGCCTTCGAACATGGAGTAATCCACACGCATGTGGTGAGTCTTGGCGCTGATCGTGTGTTCCCGATTTGGGTCGAAGATCACGAGATCGGCGTCGCTGCCTACGGCGATGGTGCCCTTGCGCGGATAGAGTCCGAAGATCTTTGCCGGCGTAGTTGACACAAGTTCGACGAAGCGGTTCACGCTGAAGCGCTTCTTCCCTACACCACCGGAATAAATGAGGCTCATGCGGTGCTCAATGCCAGGTCCGCCGTTGGGAATCTTGGTGAAATCGTCTTTACCCAGCTCTTTCTGCTCCTTGAAGCAGAACGGACAATGATCGGTGGAGACGACTTGCAGGTGATCGTTCTTGAGTCCGTTCCAGAGCTTTTCCTGGTGCCACTTCTCGCGTAGCGGCGGAGTGAAGACGTATTTGGCGCCTTCGAACCCAGGAGCGTCCATGTCTTCGAGCGAGAGATAGAGGTATTGCGGACAGGTCTCGGCATAGACGGGCAATCCGCGATCGCGAGCTTCGCGGACTTTCTCCAGCGCGTCGTTGCAACTGAGATGAACGATGTACACGGGAGCGCCCGCCATCTCGGCAAGCGCGATGGCGCGTGACGTGGCTTCGGCTTCAGCCGTAGTTGGACGCGTCAGCGCGTGATATTTCGGCGCGGTCTTCCCTTCCGCCAGCGCCTGCTTGACGATTACATCGATGGCGCCGCCGTTCTCGGCATGCATGCAGATCATGGCGCCAGTTTTTGAGGCAGTGCGCATCGCGCGAAAGATGCTGGCGTCGTCGAGCATAAAGACGCCCGGATAGGCCATAAAGAGCTTGAAGCTCGTAACACCGTCGCGAATGAGCTGCGACATCTCGTCGAGGCGCGCGTCGGGCAGGTCGGTGATAATGCAGTGGAACGCATAGTCGGCGACGGCTTTGGGCGCGGCTTTGTGCATCCAGGCATCGAAGGCCGTGCGTAGTGTCTGCCCTTTGTATTGGATGGCGAAGTCGATGAGTGTCGTGGTCCCGCCGAAGGCCGCGGCGCGAGTGCCGGTCTCGAAATCGTCAGCGCTGGTCGTGCCGCCGAAGGGCATGTCGAGATGCGTGTGAACGTCGATGCCTCCAGGCATCACGTATTTGCCTGCCGCGTTGAAGACACGCGTAGCGTTCTCCTGAGGCAGGTTCGTGCCGATCGAATCGATCTTGCCGTCGACGATAGCTACGTCGGCCGTGTATGTGTCGGTAGCGGTGACCACAATTCCGTTCTTGATGAGTGCATCGAAGGACATTTGGACTCCAAGCTACCAGTTTCCAGAAAAAGCAACAGCAAAGCCAAGAGCGAACACGAAGGTCACGAAGGAAAAAGCGGAGGTCACGAACCGTTTTGCGGACAATCCGCGTGAATCCGTTTAATCCGTGTTAATTCGCGTGAGCATTTGATGTTGGTTTTGCTTCTGCCAGCAGCCAGTAGCTATCAGCCAACAGCTATCAGCTGGAATCGCCGATTTTATGCTATGCTCGCAAAATTTCCAGCCTATCATTGAGACAGGATCAGGGTGATCCATGCACACGGGCCCCAAGCTCACTCCAGAGCAACTCGAAGAGAACTTCGCAGACATTAATCCGCCGCTTACGCCGTCGCTCGCTCTGGAAGCGGCATCGCGCTGCCTGTTCTGCTACGACGCGCCGTGCATCAAAGCTTGCCCGACTGAAATCAACATCCCGCAGTTCATTCGCCAGATCCTTACGCAGAATCTCGTGGGCTCGGCGCGAACCATTCTTTCGGCCAACGTGCTCGGCCATAGTTGTGGTCGCGTATGTCCGACTTCAGTTCTATGCGAGGGCGCGTGCGTTCTGAATGCTGAGGGCAAGAAGCCGGTCGAGATCGGACGGCTGCAGCGACACGCCGTAGATCACGTGCTCGATCGCGGAATCAAGGTGCTGAAGGCTGGGAAAGAGAACGGACAACGAGTAGCGATGATAGGGGCCGGTCCAGCGAGCCTGGCTTGTGCCGCAGAACTGCGACGGTTTGGATACGGGGCGGTGATCTTCGATTCCAAACCTCATCCCGGCGGACTGAATACTTATGGAATCGCTGCTTACAAGATGAGAGCCGAGGACGCAGTGCGCGAGACCGAGATGATCCGTGCGCTCGGCGTGGATATTCGAAACGGGGTGACCGTCGGACGCGACGTGTCCCTCGAGCAACTCGAACGCGAGTACGACGCGATTTTTCTCGGCATCGGGCTGGGCGAAACCGAGGACCTGCACATTGAAGCGGAAAGCATCCGTCGCTGTGCCGATGCGCTGTCATTCATCGAGAAGACGAAGACCAACGGCTTCGATCACGTGCAGGTAGGCACTCGAGTTGCAGTGATAGGCGGCGGCAACACGGCGATCGACGTGGCTACTGCTGCGCGGCGGCTCGGTGCGGAAGTTGTGTACATGATCTATCGCCGCAGTCGCGAAGAGATGTCGGCATTTGACTATGAGTATGAGTTGGCAAAGGCAGATGGAGTGACATTCGTCTGGCAGGCCGCTCCGGTGCGAGTACTCCCCGACGCTCGAGGCAGAGCACAAGGTCTTGTGTGCGTCAAAACCGAACTGGGCTCACCAGACTCGTCGGGCAGGCGCTCATTCCGTCCCATACCGGGAAGTGAATTTACACTCGAGGTCGATATGGTAGTAAAGGCCCTCGGACAGAAGAAGCTTGCCTTCCTGCAAGACATTCCCAAACTCAGATTGGATGGAGGCAAGGTCGTTGTGAATCCCGAGACGATGCAGACCTCGAATCCCAAATACTTCGCTGGAGGCGATTGCGTAAACGGCGGAGGCGAAGTGGTGGATGCCGTGGCGCATGGAAAGCGCGCAGCGCGAGGCATTCACGCGGCACTCTCGTCACAGCAGCAAGGAGTCGCACATGCCTGATCTGAGTATCTATTTCTGCGGAGTCCACTCGCCGAATCCTTTTTGGCTTGCCTCAGGACCTCCGACCAATACCGCTTACCAGGTGATGAAGGCCTTCGATGCCGGCTGGGGCGGAGCCGTGTGGAAGACCATCGGAGATCCCATCATTAATACCGCGTCGCGCTACGGCTCCATCGATTACAAACACGAGCGCATGATCGGTCTCAACAACATCGAGCTCATCAGCGATCGTCCGATTGAAACCAACTTCCGCGAGATCTCTGACGTTAAGAAACGCTTTCCCCGGAACACCGTCATCGCGTCGTTGATGGTCGAATCCAAGCGCGAGACATGGCACGACATCATGCGCCGTGCGCAGGATTCCGGGGCAGATTTGGTGGAGTTGAACTTCGGATGCCCGCACGGCATGTCCGAGCGTGGTATGGGCGCAGCAGTCGGCCAAGTACCTGAGTACGCGACCATGATCACGACGTGGGTGAAAGAAGTCGCAACTATTCCCGTGATCGTAAAGCTCACACCCAACGTTACCGACGTTGCTCACATGGCACATGCCGCAAAGCAAGGTGGCGCGGATGCGGTCTCGTTGGTCAACACGTTCAACAGCCTGGTTGGCGTCGACCTCGACAGCTTCGCTCCGCGTCCAAACGTCGGCGGCTATGGCAGTCACGGGGGTTATTGCGGGCCATCGGTCAAGCCCATCGCGCTTCATATGGTTTCGTCAGTGGCTAAGCATCCCAAAGTCGGTATTCCTATTTCAGGAATTGGGGGTATTGGCAACTGGCAGGATGCCGTTGAGTTCATATTGCTTGGAGCAACATCGGTGCAGGTCTGTACCGCGGCAATGCACTACGGCTTCCGTATCGTTGAAGACATGATCGATGGTCTCTCACAATATCTTGAAGACAAGGGCTTCAGCTCGGTGATGGATCTTGTAGGCAAGTCGGTCGATCGCATCCGCGATTGGGGCGATCTAGATCTGAATTACAAGATCGTCGCGCGCATCGATCCGCAGCTCTGCATCGGCTGCAATCTTTGCTATATCGCCTGTGAAGACGGTGCGCACCAGTGCATCAGCGCTGCGGAGCGACCACGAGGAGATTTGCGCGATGGAGAGATTGCTAAACATGTCCCGCGTATCTTGGAAGATGAATGCGTCGGGTGTAACCTCTGCGCACTCGTTTGTCCAGTTCCCGGCTGCATCACGATGGAACAAATTGATCTCGGGCGACGGACGATGAGTTGGCGACAATTGCAGGAAGCCCGTGGCAGAAATCCCCAGTGCAGCATGGAAGATTTGTTAGCGAATCGAAGTGCCGCGGGAGATTGAACCGAAGGCCCTGCATGTTCGAGTCTAGGGCGTCAACGAGTGGCTCAACTAGGCAAGAATCCTCTTCTTTTGCGTAGAATTCAGCGTTTCGCAAGCAGTTCGCAGGACCAGACGAGTTGCGCGCTCCCGAATTGAAACGAGGAACGGCGTTGTTCGAGTAGCATCTTGTTTCGCGGCCTCCCGCAGCATCCAGCCTAGCCCTTTTTGGACCATGATGTCCTCATCTGCGAGAAGTTCCTTCGCAACCTCTTGCGCTTCTTTCCAGAACATGCCCCGGCGAATGCCGCGTATCAGCGACACCGCCGAAGCGCGGCGTCTCCACAGGTTTCGCGAACGAACCCATTTGCGGACGCACCTCGCTCGTTCCGGCAGCGCTGCCATCATGGGCCCGAGAAGGTACATTGTCAGTCCATCGTGATCAGACCAATTTGATACACGGTCGAGCCATTCGTCGAACAGGCGAAACTCCGAATCGCCAAGCTTAGTCGGGGATGGTTCCAGGAGAAAGACCGCAAAGTTTTTCTCTTCAGATATGGGTCCCCTGAACAGCTCATCCGCCAATTCCACGACAGCGTTCAACCCGGCGCTCTTAGTAAGTGATTTGCGATACTCGTGAGCAAACTTGCGAAGCGGGGCTGTGCGCCAGCCGTGAGCTTCGAATGCTTCCTTGAAGAATCGCTGAGAAGAAAGGGCGATTGACTTCGAGCCGCGAAGCAAGTGTTTGGCGGATCTCGCGAGCCAGCTGCGAGACATCTCGACGCGGAGCAGTGGCTTGCGAAGGCACCGCCTAAACCTCTTGCGCTGCCAGCCGCGAAGTCGTTCTTGGCATTATTGCGAGGTAGACGACGAACGCCACAGCGAAACCGACAAACCAGGAATAGTCATACAGGAAGCGTACGGACGGAATTACCAGACCAATCAAAGCCACACCGCTCCCTGCGATCAACGCCCCAATCGCTCGCCAGTTGAATCCCCGGGAATACTCATACCCAGAGCCGCGCAGGTAAAGGTCGTCAACCCGGAGCTGTTTGCGGCGAATAATGAAGTAGTCACAGATCATGATTCCCGCAACGGGACCAAGCACAGCCGCGTAGCCACCGAGCCACCCAAAGATGAAGGTGCGGTGATTGGCAAGGAGCTTCCAGGGCATCATGGCCACGCCCATCAAGCAGGTAATCACGCCGCCGAGTTTGAATGAAATGCGCTTGGGCCAGAGATTGGAGAAATCGTTTGCGGGAGAGACTACGTTGGCCCCGATGTTGACATTGAGCGTCGCCAACAAAATCGCGAGCAACGAGATCACTACCGCAACTGGTGAATGGAAACGGCTCAGCAATTGAACCGGATCCCAGATCGCCGACCCGTAGATTATGACCGTCGCCGAGGTGACCGCCACGCCTATGAACGAATACAGCGTCATAGTCGTCGGCAGGGCAATCGCCTGGCCAATCAGCTGCCCGCGCTGATCGCGAGCAAAGCGGGTGAAGTCGGGAATATTGAGCGAGACCGTCGACCAGAATCCAACCGTGCCGTTCAAAGCAGGAATCAGGAACTTAAGAAAATCTGAAGTGCTCTGAAACTTTGATGGCGCCGAGAGCATGGGACCGAATCCGCCAGCCGACTTATAGGCCCATCCAAGCAGCAGTAATCCGACGCCGAGCAGGATCGGGGCGCTTACGCCCTGCAGGAATCGGATGTACTCAATTCCTTTGAGCACGACGATCAAGTTGATGCCCCAGAAGATGACGAAACAGATCGCCACGCCGCGGGGATTGTTTGCCCACGACGGCCATAGCGTCGCCAAAAGCGTGTTGATCGCTTCGCCGCCGATCCAGCTTTGAATCCCGAACCATCCGCACGCAACCAGAGCGCGTAGCACAGCCGCAACATTCGCACCCAGAAGCCCAAATGACGCGCGCGCCAGTACCGGAAAGGGAATGCCATATTTCGCTCCCGGGTGGGAGTTCAGCAGCATCGGGGCGAGCACGATGGTGTTGCCGAGAAACACCGTCAGGACAGCCTGCTTCCAGCCCATGCCGCCCTGAATGAGGCTTGCGGCGAGCATGTAGGTCAGGATATTGACAGACATCGAGACCCAGAGAGCAGCATAGTTGTACGTGCTCCAAGTTCGGTGAGCAGCGTCGACAGGCGCAAGGTCGTGATTGTAAAGAGGGCTCGCTTCGATTCGGCTGCGCGTTGTGCTCTCGTGGGCGACCGTGCTCATGGGATTGGTTAGGGCCTACCTCGCTGCTGCCACGGCGGGCTGACGGACCGCGCTGAGTGCTTCATCCATGATTTTGATCGCTTCATCCACGTCGCTCTTCGCTATGTTCAGTGGCGGTGACATGCGGATCACATTTCCGTAGAGTCCGCCCTTTCCGACGAGCAGGCCGCGACTGCGGCATTCTTCCATAAACTGCGTCGTCTCCTGTGGAGCAACCTCTTTGGTCTTGCGATCCTTCACGAACTCTAGCGCTTGCATCAGTCCCATGCCGCGAACGTCGCCGATGAGATCGTGTTTGTCCTGCAAGCTCTGGAGTCCCTGCCGGAAGTAGTTGCCGACGACTTCGGCGTTGTCCATAAGGCGGTCTTCTTCAATGAGATCAATGGTTGCTTTGGCCGCGACGCTAGTCACGGGATTACCGCCGAACGTGGAGATCTGCAGTCCTTTAAAGCTGCCTGCGATCTCTGGTTTCGTGGCTGTGAGTCCAACCGGCATGCCATTTGCCAGGCCCTTCGCCGAGCTAATGATGTCGGGATAGACCTCCCACTGCTCGATGCCGAACCATTTCTTGCCTGTGCGTCCCCATCCGGTTTGGACTTCGTCAGAGATGAATAGCCCACCGTACTGCTTCACGATGTTGAAGACGATCTTGAAATACTCCTTCGGTGGAGTGATGAAGCCGCCGACGCCCTGAATCGGTTCTGCGATGAATGCTGCGATCTGGCCTGACGTAGTGGTCTGGATCACCGCTTCTACGTCTTTCGCACACTCGATCCCACATTCAGTCGGCTTCATGCCGAAGGGACAGCGGTAACAGTACGGATTCAACGCGTGAACTACGCCAGGATTGGAAACCGGCAATGACCTGCGCCAAGTACCATGACCAGTAAGCGACTGCGCGAGCTGCGAGCGCCCGCTGTAGCCATGACGCAATGCTACGACTTCGAAGTTCCCGGTGTACATGCGCGCGATTTGGATTGCGGTCTCGTTCGCCTCAGTGCCGCTGTTCGAGAAAAAGCTCTGGGAAATCTCGCCTGGAGTGATCTGGGCAATCTTCTCGGCAAGCGCGACAACGGCTTCGTTGGGAAAGAGCGTGGAAGCGTGCTGCAGCTTGTCGATCTGCGCCTTCACCTTCGAAGTGACTCGCGGATTCGTGTGCCCGACTGAGATGGTCACAATGCCGCCGAAGAAGTCCAAATACTTGTTGCCATCGGCATCCCAGAGATACTGCATGCTTGCATGATCTGTGACTAATGGCTCGGAAAAGTAAGTGGTGATCGAAGGGAACAAGTACTGCTTATGTTTGCGAATGACTTCTTCTTTAGTCATGTGAACCTCGGCTAAACTTCAGCGATTAGCGATAAGCGAAGCAAATAACAATGTCCAGCGTGCGCGCGGAACCCTTCGTATAGCACAGACGTCCGCCGCGGCGGACTGCGTCTCTAGGACGCTACCTTGGCCACCTTGCCCGCTTGCGATACCAGCGGCTCATACGAATCTGGACGGCGATCGCGGAAGAACTGCCAAGTCTTGCGAACTTCGGCGATCATGTCCAGATCTAAATCCGCTACTACCACTTCGTCCTTATCGCGGCTGGCTTGCGCGATGATCTTGCCGCGCGGATTGCAGAAGTAGCTCTTCCCATAAAACTCACCGATGGCCCATGGTTTCTCGACGCCGACACGATTGATCGCGCCCACAAAGTATCCGTTAGCGACAGCGTGCGCGGGCTGTTCAAGCTCCCATAGATATTCGGAGAGACCGGCAACCGTCGCCGATGGATTAAACACGATCTCGGCCCCATTCAGTCCGAGAATGCGCGCGCCCTCTGGAAAGTGCCTGTCGTAGCAGATGTAAACGCCCACTCGAGCGTAGCGGGTCTGAAAAACGGGATACCCGGTATCGCCGGGGGTGAAGTAAAACTTCTCCCAAAACCCGGGAGCCACTTGTGGAATGTGGTGCTTTCTATATTTTCCGAGATACGTTCCATCGGAGTCGATAACGGCCGCAGTGTTGAAGTACAAGCCGGTCATCTCCTCCTCGTACACCGGAACTACGATCACCATCTTGTATTTGGCCGCGAGCTTCTGCATGAGCTTCGTCGTCGGACCATCGGGGACTCGCTCGGTCATCTCATACCATTTTTGATTCTGCTCGGCGCAGAAATAAGGACCGTAAAAAAGTTCTTGAAGGCACAGGACTTGCACTTTCTCTTTTGCAGCCTGCTCGATCAACTTGAGATGCTTGTCGATCATCGCCTTCTTGATCTTGGACATGCTGTGATCGGGGCCAAGAGGATTGTGGGCCTGGATCAGGCCGCAGCGGACGCTTCGAGACATTACCTACCTCGGATTGAGAATTACCGGAAGCTGAATATATAACGTCCGGCGTGTTCCAAACACTGAAATTCTGCTCATAAGTGATCCCGTTGGCTCCTTCAGGGATGACAGTATTTAAGTAAAGTGCATTTGAAAACAAGGCCCGCTGAAGTCGTGCCCCTCAAGAGCCAACTCATGAATCAAGAGCGCCGAGATTAGTCGCTCACAATGCGATCGGCAAACCGAATGAGAAAACGGATCCATGTCCTAATTGGCTGGTAACGCCGATGCGCCCGCCATGTGCTTCCACGATTGCCTTTACGATGGCGAGTCCCATTCCGGTACCTTGCACCCGATATCGTTGGCTTTGCCCGCGATAGAATTTGTCGAAGATTAAAGATCGTTCCAAGTCGTCGATACCACTGCCACGATCGGCAACGTTGGTTACAAGGCGGTCGCCTTTCACCTCGGAGCTTACGAAGATAGGAGAACCCGGTTGTGAGTACTTCACTGCATTCTCCAGCAGGTGACGAACGACTTTGGTGATCCACGTCGCGTCCATCAATGCCGGAGGAAGCTGCTCCGGAATTCGGAGTTCGACGGGATGCCCCTCGAGCACCTGCCTCGATTCGTCGAGCGCTGCGTCGACGACTTCGCGAATGGCACGAGGATGCAGTTCCAGCTTTACTTCGTTCGCATCCAACTGCGCCATCTCGACTGCTTCGCCAACCAGGCGATTTAACCGGTCGCTCTCTTCGTCAATCACCGTGAGCAATTCCTGTCGCTCATCCGAAGCAAGTTGCGGTTGCGTAAGCAGGCTGCTGACAGAAGCTTTGATCGACGTGAGTGGAGTCCGAAATTCGTGTGTTACCGAATCCAACAGCGCCGACCGCAGGCGCTCACTCTCGCGCGCAGCCTCGGTCCGCGTGACCTTCTCGACTGCAGCCGCTCGCTCAATGCCTATGGCGATCAGGCTTCCGACGGCTTCCAGAGTTTCTTGGGAGACACTGCTTCCAGCCAACGCCAATATCCCGAGCGACCGGATTCCCATGCGGATAGGCACGAAGCACATCTCGCGATCGCGCCCCAGCACAAGTTCGGAGCGCGCTGCGGCAACCTTCAGGGCCTCTTTGCTGATGCCGCCATCGTCAGCGGTAGAACGGTAGACGCGATCTCGGTCAGTCAAATAGACCGCTGCCTGGTCCGCTCCAAAGGTTCCCACTAAGTAACGTGGGATTGCATTAAGCAATTCGACTACGTTTTCTGTCACCAGCAGTTGCTGGCTAAAGGAATAGAGCCTCTCCACTTCGCGCCGGCGCTCATCCGCCGCCCGGGCTTCGCGGCGCACGCGCTCAGATAGATTACTCGCCACAACTGCCGTGAAGAGAAACGCAAACAGCGCCACCCAATTCTGTGTCTCTGCAATCGTGAACGTTCCGATGGGAGGCAGGAAAAAGTAGTTAAAGGCAAGGGCCGCAACAAACGACATGAAAACTGCGACCGTGAGTCCCCAGTTCGCGGATACGATCAACACGGCGAGCAGGAAGGTCAGCGCCACCGTGGTCGGATTGAGTTTTACGACGCGCGTGTAGAGGGCTACGATTACGGCTACGATAGCCGTCGCCGCGATGAATCTGAGCGTTTTCTTAAGCGCAGGACTCACGCCGCGATTGTAGCCGAGTTCGACAATTCAGCACGGGTCGCGCAGAATGTACGCAATGCCCAAGAGTCCGGAAGAATGGCTGGAGCAAACTGCGCCCGAAAAACGCGCAGGGACATTCAAGCTCATCCTTGGCTACGCTCCCGGTGTGGGAAAGACTTACAACATGCTGAGCGAGGCCATCCGTCGGCTTCGACGCGGAGAAGATGTAGTCATTGGCGTGATTGAAACACACGGGCGAAAAGTTACGGCCGAGCTTGCGCAACAACTAGAGGCAGTCCCACGCAAAAAAATCGAATACAAAGGCACGATCTTCGAAGAGATGGATGTCGATGCTATTCTGGCACGCAAGCCGCAAGTCGCTTTAGTGGATGAGTTCGCGCACACGAACGTTGAGGGCAGCAAGCACCGCAAGCGATACGAAGACGTGCTTGAGCTTCTGGATGCAAAAATCGACGTGCTCTCAACCATGAACATTCAGCACCTCGAGAGCATGAATCCAACGATACAAAGCATCACAGGCATCCAGGTACGAGAGACGATTCCCGATTGGGTCCTGCAACGTGCCGATGAAATTGTGATGGCCGATCTAACTCCCGAGGCTCTCCAAATGCGCATGCAACGCGGGGATATCTACCCTCTGGACCGGGCGGAAAAGGCGCTTAAGAACTTCTTTCGCCGTGGGAATCTGATGGCATTACGCGAGCTCGCGCTGCGGCAAGTAACGCACGCGGTCGATCGCAGCCTCGATGCGTACTTGAAAAAGAAGAACATCGACCAGAATTGGGGGATCCAGGAACGCATTGCAGTCTGCATCAGTTCGCATCCCGAGTCGCAGCAACTCATCGCGCGGGGAGCCAGAATCGCTGATCGTATTGGCGCCGATTTCTTCGCCGTCTATGTCGAGCAAGAGAGGGATCGAGAGCCAGATCGCGCGCGAAGTCTCAATTCGAACTTTCAGTTTGCCGAGAACCTCTCCGCCAAAATCGTGCGACTGAAAGGAAAGGACATCGCGTCATCCGTCGCAGAGTTCGTTGGCAAGGAGAACATCACGCAGGTAGTCTTCGGCCGCTCTGCGGTGGGTGGATGGCGCGAATATCTGTATCTCGGAGCAATTCAGAGATTTCTTCGCAACGCCCCGCCCGTAGACGTGCACATCGTTACGCAGAGGACCGACTAATCGTGGCTGGGCGCCGAATTCTGGTAGTTGACGATGAAGCACAAATCACGCGCGTGCTGCGCACGACGTTATCCAGCCACGGATATGAGATCCGTGTCGCCAACGACGCCGTAGCCGCTCTCGATGTAGTCAATGACTGGCCGCCGGAGCTGATCATTACCGACCTTTCGATGCCGGATATGAGCGGTGTCGAGCTCACGCGAAAAGTGCGGGCGAAATCCGAAGTTCCCATCATCGTTCTTTCCGTCCGAGGTGAGGAGCGTACCAAGATCGAAGCGCTCGACGCTGGCGCGGACGATTATGTCACCAAACCTTTCAGCATGAATGAACTGTTGGCGCGAGTACGAGCTAACCTTCGGCGCTTCACGCCGCCCAAACCGGAGGAGCAGGAAATCGGCGTCGGAGATTTCAAGATTGACCTTCCAGGACACAAGGTCTTGGTACGTGGCGAGGAGGTGCGGCTCACACCAAAAGAGTTTGACCTGTTGGTATATTTCGCCCGTCATCCCGACAAGGTCGTGACGCATGCCGTTCTTCTACGCTCTGTGTGGGGACCGCAAAGCGTGAATCAGAACGAGTATTTGCGTGTCTTCATCGGGCAACTGCGCAAGAAGCTCGAAGCAGGTGGCGACAGACACTACATCATGACAGAACCCTGGGTGGGATACCGTTTTACGCCCGGCGAGTAAGCGCTTTTACCAATTCCTTACATTGCATTCGCTAACATGGCTGTCGTTTTTTAGGAGCCATGCTATGCGCTTCGCTCTATGCGGACTCGTCGCCCAATGCTGTGCTGCTAGCAGATTCGCTGGTTTCCTGCTGCTGGCATCTGCCTCCTTGCACGCTCAACCCGCCGCCACGAAAGTTCAATCCACGCGAGACGACGAAGTTCAGCAGCTCAAAGCCCTCGTGCTCGAGTTGCAATCCAGAGTGGAGAAGTTAGAGGAGGAGCGCTCGCAGGCTGGGACGATTCCAAATCCAGTCGCATCGTCTAGCAAACAAGCGCCTTCGGTGCAATCGGCCTCAGATCCCTCTACCGCTGAGTCCGTCAGCGGCGAAGATCGCAGCCTTTTGGATTATCTGCGCGGGACCACCATCGATTTCGCCATCGATACTTACTATGGCTACAACTTCAACCATCCCATCGGGCGGGTCAACGCGCTTCGCTCCTATGACGTGCTCAGCAACAACATCAGCCTGAATCAGGCGAATGTGATCTTCGAGCGTGCTCCCGACGTGCAAGCTGGCCGCAGATATGGAGCCCGTCTCGATCTCCAGTTCGGCCAGGCGACGGACACGCTGCAGGGAAATCCCATCAATGAACCTCGCCCGCAAATTTACCGAAACATCTTTCAAGCTTATGGAACCTACATTCTGCCTGTCGGAAACGGCCTCTCTCTTGATGTAGGCAAATGGAGCAGCTCACTTGGTATCGAGGGAAACTACACCAAGGATCAGATGAACTACTCTCGTTCTTTCTACTTCAGTTTTCTGCCGTTCTACCACATGGGAGTCCGCGCGGGGTACAAGCTAAACGATCGGGTTGCATTGAACTATTGGCTCGTAAACGGCACGAACCAGACGGAGGCAACAAACGGATTCAAAGATGAGCTGTTCGGCCTCACGCTCACGCCCAACAAAAATGTTGCCTGGACAGTGAGCTACTATCTCGGACAAGAGCAGCCGGACCGCACCCCGGTTGCGCCGAACAGCCCGATTCCAGTACAGCCGGGACTGAGCTTCGCTCCGATTACGCCAGCCCCTGATGGCCGTACCCATATCTTCGACAGCTATGTAAGTTGGCAGCCTACTCCTAAACTTGCCTTCGCCCTCGAGGGTGACTATGTGATCCAGCGGTTGTGGGAATTCGCCGCGCCTGGCCATTCCGCCCAGCCGTCGGAAGTCTGGGGCGGAGCTGTTTACGCCCGCTATCAACTTACTCCCAGATTTGCACTCGCGACACGAGCCGAATATCTAGCTGACCATGGCGGACTCTTCACAGGCATCACACAAGCTCTCAAGGAAAACACCTTCACGCTGGACTACAAACTGGGAGAAGGTTTTCTAGTGCGATCGGAATACCGCCGTGATTTTTCCAATCGTCCCAGCTTTTTTACGGACGCCGCAGGGAGGCTCAAGAAGGAGCAGAACACAGCGACGCTCGGTCTGGTGTGGTGGATGGGTCGCAAACAAGGAACGTGGTAGTTAGACTTGGAGGACACCACGACTCCTACGCTGATATTTTAGGCCTTCCTCAATCCGTGTCATCTCATCGGCGGATCAATTCGTGGATTTCATCTTACGAAAGCTTTACGAACCTCTTACCGACACCTTAGCCGCAGACTTATCTAATTGAACTGCCGGGTAGATTTCCCTGTGGGGTATCGAGCCCGGGAGGTTCGCATGCTGGCGCTAATGATCATTGTGTTGGCAGGAATTTTCTTCTTTCTTCGGGTCTTCATTGCGTTCTCTGCGGAACAAAAACGCCGCCGGAAGCCAGCGGTAACGAACCTGGGATTGGAAAGGTTTGAATCTCCACCTCTCATGGAGCGATCGGCGAGAGTTCTCGCTTTTCGTGCCCGTCTAAATGCTGCGACAACGCTGAAGCAAGCTAGCAGAGGCGCCGCATCGCACCACTTCCATCGGTAGCAAAATGTTGGTTTTCGGGATGTCTTTCTTTGAAGGCCAAAAGGATGAATGACCAAATGTCGACGCAGGAATTATCTCCAGAACTACTCGCAAAAGCCTTTTTCCATTACCACGAAGCCCTTGGGCCCGACTTTGGCGGCTCAAGCGAGTCCCACCCGAATTCATGGGACGAAGTTTCACAGCAGGAGCGCGCACGAATGGTCGCAGCGGCCCGCCTCGCGTTGCTCGAGATCAGGTCGGAACTCAATCGCGAAGAAGATGACCGGTCTCGATATTTTGCCAAACCCGGTACTGCGGAATGGGGCTGCTGAAACCACTAAGCACTGAAAATAGCGCTAACTCTCCCAGGACAACACAGAAAATAATCTTGTCACCCAGAAGGCAATCCCGGCCTCATATATAGGCGACGGATTGTGTTTGCACAAGGAAGGATTTTGTCTCTCATGAGCAATGCGAAACGAGCAGCATCGCGCCTCCTCCTGTTTGCCCTCGTTCTGACGCTGTCTCTCACAACGCTCGCCCAGAGTGTTTCTGAGCAAACTAACCGCCCGACGCCCGACGCTAGCGCAGACTCGGCAGCTGCCACAGTCGGCAAGACCAATGCTGAGATATTGAAAGAGCTTGGGGAAATGCGGGCACGAATCCAGGAGCTGGAATCACAACTCAAAGCTCAATCCGTTGCGCATCCCGCAGACGGCCAGGTCGCCTCTGCATCGGTGCAGCCGACAGCCGGGCGCAACGAACTTGTGGGAACCGCTTCGCCCGCAGAACCGGCCGTTGCCGTCGCGCAGGAGCAGCCCACCACCGCCGCCGTAAGCAATCAAAAGTCGGAACCATTCGCATTTGCGGACTTCACCTGGCTTTCCGGTAACCCGCGCACCAAAGACACCCCTTACGCTACGAAGTTCTTCACGCCGGAAGTCAGGTTCGACGTCAACTATACGTATGACTTCAATCATCCCAAGGACAACACGATCGGCGGATCGAGCGAGATCTTTCGCCACAATGAATTTCAACTGACTCAACTGGGGGTTGGTGGCGACTTTCATTTCGACAACGTTCGCGGCCGGCTGATGACGCAGTTCGGGATGTATTCACAAACGCAACCGCGAAACGATGCCAGCACCGCCCGTGGTCAATGGAACCTCAATAACGCCTATCAGTACCTTGCCGAGGCATATGGCGGATATCACTTCAACAAGATGCATGGCATCAATGTCGATGCCGGAATCTTCATGTCCTACATCGGCTTGTGGAGCTTCTACAACTTCGATAACTGGAATTATCAACCGTCATATGTTTCCTCGAACACGCCGTGGTTTTTTAACGGCTTGCGAGTACAGTTCTTTCCCACAGACAAACTAAAGATCGAGCCGTGGTTCATCAATGGCTGGCAGTCATACGGGAAATTCAACAACAGGCCGGGCATTGGAGGCGAGATCCTGTGGAGACCCAACGGCTCAGTTTCGATCGTCGCCAACCAATACGCGTTAGGCGCCGATACTTTGGGTAACAAAGATCGAATCCGCTATCACACCGATGACAGCATCCAGGTCAAGTACTACGACAATCCATCCAGGCTGATGGACAAGGCAGCGTTCACCTTCACCATCGACGCAGGATGTGAGAGCGGCGGCGGTGTAAGTTGCTTCGGTAATGGGAAAGGCGGCCCCAAGCAGAGCTTTCTCGGATTCATGGAATACAACCGCTTCTGGTTCCACAAAGATCTCCTTGCTGTAACTCTTGGGGGCGGCGCGATCAATAATCCGGGTCGATATCTAGTACTATTGCCGCCGATCAATGGTGCAACTGCCTTCTCCGGAACACCATACTTTACGCAAAATCCGGGAGATCCATTCAAAGCTTGGGATGCCTCGGCGACCTTCGACTACATGCCGAGTCAGTACGTCACGTTTCGCTGGGAGTACGTCCACCGCGGCTCGAACGTCCCGTATTTCAGCGGAACCGGCGGAATTACACCTCCGGGTGGCAACACAGGAGCGCTGGGATCGGTTGTGCCCGGATTTACTCCTGATCTGCGCAAGTTCGAAAACCGCGGAACCATAGCGCTAATGGTGAAGTTTTAATCGTTTAGAAGTTAGCGCTGCAATTGATACGTTAGCTGAGGATGTTGTCAGCGATCTGTATGCGAAGAGAACTATGGTCAGGAAGGTATATGTCACTCTCGGCAATTCGCGTCGTTTCCTGTAGTCATTGGTTGCGAATTGCGGTCTTTGCTTTTGCAGTAGTGGGAACTGCATTCGGACAAGGTTTACTCGATCAGCCGCACATTCCTTCGATGGTCAAGCCTCATTCTTCATCGCCTTCGAGCTTTCGAGCTGACGCCAATCTGGTACTTGTCCCGGTCAGCGTGCTCGATTCCAGAGACAGGATCGTCAATGGGCTGCAAGCCGGCAACTTTTCGATTTCGGATAACCGGCTGCCCCAAACGATCAAATACTTCTCGCAGGAGGACGCGCCGATCTCGATGACGGTAGTTCTGGATTCGAGCGGCAGCATGGCCACAAAAATGGATCAAGAGCGCGCGGCTGCTCTCGAACTACTAAAAGACGCCAACCCGGAAGACGAGTTCAGTCTGATTGTTTTTGGCAACGAGCCGCGGGTCGCAGTTCCCTTTTCCGAACCAGCTGAGGACGTTTCCAAAGTTGTGAATTCCACTCAGCCAGACGGCTATACGTCGCTGTGGGACGCGATGTACCTCGCCCTCCAGCAGCAGAAGAACTCCAGGTATGCGCGCAAGGCGATCGTTGTGATCTCTGACGGTGGCGACAACCACAGCCGCTACACGGAAGATGAAATCAAGTCGGTACTCCAGGAAGCCGATGTGCAGGTATATGCAATTGCACTTTCTGACAGATTTGTTAAGACACAGGAGGAAAGACTCGGACCACTTCGACTTGACGAGATCACAGGCGTCACTGGTGGTCGCGCCATCCGCATCCATGATCTCGCAGAGGTCACGCAGGCGGCTCGTGATATCAGCTCTGAATTAAGAAATGAATACGTCATAGGCTATTACCCAACTACTCGCGTAGTGGATGGTAGATGGAGAACGATTCGCGTGCGGCTCACAGGCCCTCCAAGCAGACATAAGCTGCACCTGCATGCTCGAAATGGCTACTACGGTCCGACAGGCTAACAGTGGCGCCTTGCCAAAGTGGCTTTGATTCGCCATGGATATGACCTTCAAGTCCGAGCGACTTCAGGATTAGCCCGCGCTAACGAGTTCTTTACATCATCTTTACGAGCAAAGTAATCAACTGAGAGTAGTACAAATCGGCGACGCGGTTCACCATCACGGTGAACCCGTTAGCCGCAACGCGGAGGTCCAATGAGAGATCTCGTTTTCATCGTAATCACAATTCTCTTCTTCATAGTCTCCATCGGCTACGTTCACTTTTGTGAACGCGTGAAGTGAGGGCAGAGTTTATGCATGTTGAATCCGCTGTCGTGTTGGCGGTTTGCGTATTGCTAGGTATTTATCTGTTCTACGCCCTCTTGCGTCCGGAGAAGTTTTGATGACTGCAAATGGCTGGTTTCAAATCTTGTTCTTCTTCGCGCTCGTGCTACTGGTGACTAAGCCGCTCGGCATCTTTATGGCGCGCGTCTTCAATCGCGAGCGAACCTTCATGGATCCAGTGTTGCGCCCGATCGAGAAGCTCATCTATCGCAGCACCGGCGTTAAGGAAGATCGGGAAATGGGCTGGATCGAATATGCGGTTTCCATGCTGCTGTTCAGCGTGGTTTCGATGCTTGTGCTCTACCTGATTCAGCGCGTGCAGTTGCACTTGCCCTGGAATCCTCAGAAGTTGGGCGCGGTCGCTCCCGATCTCGCTTTCAACACTGCCGCCTCGTTCACCACAAATACCAACTGGCAGGACTACGGCGGCGAGACGACGATGAGCTACTTCACGCAGATGGCGGGGCTGGCTTATCACAACTTCGTGTCTGCGGCGGTTGGCATTGCTCTGGCGATTGCGTTCATCCGCGGTATCGTGCGCCGCGAGAAAAAGACCTTAGGCAACTTCTGGGTGGATCTCGTTCGCTGCACGCTTTGGGTGCTGCTTCCCTTCTGTATCGTCGGATCCCTGCTGCTGGTGTGGCAGGGAGTTCCGCAGAATCTGAAACCCTACGACACCGTAAAGCTGGTGGAGCCGCAGCAAGTGCAGAGAGTTGCGGATGGCAAGCCAGTGGTGGACGCAAGCGGCAAGCCGGTGATGGATACCATCACTGATCAGAACATCGCACAAGGCCCAGTTGCTTCGCAGGAGATTATTAAAGAGTTCGGCACCAACGGCGGCGGCTTCTTTAACGCCAACAGCGCTCATCCATTTGAAAATCCCACTCCGCTCTCGAATTTGATCGAAATGTTCTCGATCTTCGCCATCTCCTCCGGCTTGACCTACACGCTCGGACGAATGGTGGGCTCGCAGCGGCACGGTTGGGCAGTGTGGGGAGCGATGACAACGCTCTTCCTGGTCGGCATAACCGTCGCGTACTGGGCTGAGGCGCGCGGCAATCCGCTGTTGGCGGGTGCCGATCAACATGTGACTGCGCTCCAGCCCGGTGGAAACATGGAAGGCAAGGAGGTGCGCTTCGGCATCGCTAACACTGCCCTCTGGGCCACGATTACGACGAACACGAGCTGCGGCGCCGTGAACGGCTTTCACGACTCGTTCACGCCGCTGGGTGGCATGGTTCCGCTCACGAACATGATGTTGAGCGAAACCATCTTCGGCGGGGTCGGCGCCGGTATGTACGGAATTCTTGTCTACATCGTGCTTGCCGTTTTCATCGCCGGCCTGATGGTTGGTCGCACTCCCGAGTATCTGGGCAAGAAGATCGAAGCCTACGACGTAAAGATGGCGATGCTGGTTTCGCTGGTATTCCCTCTTGCCATCTTGACCTTTACCGCCGTTTCGGTCCTGTATTCGTCTGGGACAGCGGGAATCACCAATCCAGGACCGCACGGGTTGTCGCAGGTGCTGTACGCCTTCACTTCAACGGCGGCCAACAACGGATCAGCCTTTGGCGGTCTGAGCGTCAACACTCTCTACTACAACACCACACTCGGACTAAACACTCTCATCGGCCGCTTCCTGATGATCATTCCCATGCTGGGAATCGCCGGAAGTCTGGCGCGCAAGAAGTACGTGCCCCCATCGCTTGGCACATTCCCGGTAACGACACCGCTGTTCAGTGTGCTGTTAATGGGGGTGATCCTGATTGTGGGCGCGTTGACGTTCTTTCCAGCGTTGAGCCTGGGACCGATTCTTGAGCATTTGCTGATGGGCGCAGGTAAAACCTTCTGAGGTAATCATGGCGAGATCAAAAGCAGTTTGGGAATGGAAGATCGTACGGCGGGCGGTTTGGGACTCTTTCCTGAAGCTCAATCCCCGCAAAATGATGGGCAATCCCGTGATGTTCGTGGTCGAAGTAGGAAGCGTGATTACCACGATCCTGCTCTTCCGCAGCCACGAGAATTTCAAGTTCAATCTGCAGATCACGTTGTGGCTATGGTTCACAGTGCTCTTCGCGAACTTCGCGGAAGCGATGGCGGAAGGCCGCGGCAAGGCACAGGCGGACACCTTGCGGAAAGCTCGATCAGAAACGCAAGCCAACCTTCTTATGCCCGAAGGCATAATCGAGACGATTCCCAGTTCGAAACTTCGGGCGGATGACATAGTGATCTGTTGCGCCGGCGAGTTCATCCCCTCGGATGGAGAGATCATCGAGGGCATAGCCTCGGTCGATGAGTCGGCGATTACCGGCGAGTCGGCTCCGGTGATCCGCGAGGCAGGAGGAGACCGCTCGGCCGTTACCGGAGGCACGCGCGTCCTGTCCGATCAGATCAAAGTCAAGATCACCTCCAATCCGGGTGAAACCTTTCTTGATCGCATGATCGCTCTGGTCGAAGGCGCCGAGCGCCAGAAGACACCCAATGAGATTGCGCTTAACATTCTGCTGGCCGGGCTGACGATCATCTTTCTGCTTGCCGTAGTCACACTGCAGCCATTCGCCATTTACTCCGGCAGTCCGCAAACCGTCTTCGTGCTCGTTTCGCTGCTGGTCTGCCTGATTCCCACCACGATTGGCGGACTCCTCTCCGCAATCGGGATCGCCGGCATGGATCGCCTTATTCAGCACAATGTCCTCGCGATGTCGGGACGCGCCGTCGAGGCCGCCGGCGACGTCAACACTCTGCTGCTCGACAAGACCGGAACCATCACCTTCGGCAATCGCCAGGCGGCAGAGTTCATTCCCGCTCCGGGAGTAACCAGCGATCAACTCGCAGATTCCGCACAGCTCTCCTCCCTGCCCGATGAAACTCCCGAAGGGCGCTCCATCGTCGTACTTGCCAAAGAGAAGTACGCCCTGCGTGGACGAGAGCTCTCGGAGCATGGCGTTGAGTTTGTTCCCTTCTCGGCGCAGACGCGCATGTCAGGCGTGAATTTCAACGGCAGACAAGTGCGCAAGGGGGCGGCTGACTCGATCCAGCGGTATCTACAGGAGAACGGTGGAGAAATCCCCAAAGAGTTGCAGCTCTCCATAGACACGATCGCTCGTTCTGGAGGCACGCCCCTCGTCGTTGCTGAACGAAACCGCGCCATGGGCGTCATTCATCTGAAAGACGTCGTTAAAGGCGGCATGAAGGAGCGCTTCACCCACTTGCGGGCCATGGGAATCCGCACGGTGATGATTACCGGGGACAATCCGCTTACCGCTGCGGCCATCGCCCGCGAAGCTGGCGTTGACGATTTTCTGGCGCAGGCCACGCCGAAGGACAAGATGGATCTGATCCGTCGCGAGCAAACCGATGGCAAGCTCGTCGCCATGACCGGCGACGGTACCAACGACGCACCCGCGCTGGCTCAAGCGGATGTTGGCGTTGCGATGAACACAGGCACACAAGCGGCCAAGGAAGCCGGGAACATGGTCGATCTCGATTCCAATCCCACCAAGCTCATCGAGATCGTCGAAATCGGAAAGCAGTTGCTGATGACTCGCGGTTCGCTGACGACTTTTTCAATTGCCAACGATGTCGCTAAGTACTTTGCCATCATCCCGGCCATGTTCGCGGCAACATTCCCCGTTCTGAACGCCTTGAACATCATGCATCTGCAGACACCGCAGTCGGCCATTCTGTCTGCCGTCATCTTCAACGCGCTGATCATCATTGCGCTCATCCCCCTGGCACTGAGCGGCGTGAAGTACCGCCCAATGGGCGCGGCAGCGCTGCTACGGCGAAATCTTTGGATCTATGGAGTCGGAGGCGTGATCATTCCCTTTATCGGAATCAAAGCGATCGACATGATCATCACACGAGTCGGGCTGGCATAAGGGCAGGAGCGCAGGAGCAAAAGACATGAAGAAAAATCTCATTACCGCAGTGCTGATGACTGTCGTCACCACAATCTTGCTCGGAATCATCTATCCGCTCGTCGTGACGGCTCTTGCCCAAGCGCTTTTTCACGACAAGGC
Organism: Terriglobales bacterium; assembly: GCA_035567895.1. NCBI lineage: Bacteria > Pseudomonadati > Acidobacteriota > Terriglobia > Terriglobales > Terriglobales bacterium. The sequence goes on from DATMPC010000070.1 coordinate 67,102, forward strand.
GAATGGCCAACTAATCGTTAAGGACGGAAAAGCAGTGGGTTCGCGCATTATTGGACAAGCATTCAACTCGGATTCATATTTTCACTCGCGTCCCTCCAATGCCGGCAATGGATACGATGCCGCGAATTCGAGCGCTTCCAACCTCGGCCCCACCAATCACGCGCTGATCGATCGAGTGAATGCCAGCGTCGCACAACTCAAAGCAGAGAATCCGCAAACGCCAGTTCCGATTGATCTTGTCACCAGCTCCGGCTCAGGACTCGATCCGCACATCACGCCCGCAGCTGCTGCGTTTCAAATTCCGCGAATAGCCAAGGCACGCGGCATGAGCGAAGCACAATTACGAGCAATCGTCGCACGACACACCGAAGGGCGGCAGCTGGGTTTTCTGGGGGAACCACGCGTGAATGTGCTTGAGCTGAACCTCGATTTGGATCAACAATCACCCACAAAGAGTGCGTTGGCCAGTCATTGAGAACTTGAAAACACGGGGCCGCATTCCTATCCTTATTGGCAGCGAAAGAAGCCGGTGGAAATTCTCCCACGTACCAAAATGGGACGGATTCCTCCCTGTTAATTCGCTGATAATTTATTGAATCCCGGCACCGAGGGTCACTCCGTTTAGCACTGATGCGGTCGGGAGTGAGTTTTCCACAGAGTTCGCTGTTAACTCCCTGCGTTTGAGAGAAATTTTTCAATTTTTGGGTAGAATTCCGCGATTTCGAAGGCTGTTTGTGAAAATCCCCTGCTTATTTCCTTGTTTTAAATCGAATTCCAGCAGAAGAGTTTGGCCTCTGACCGTCAGTCCGTATCGAATCGTTGTTCTTGAAACGGGTCGCCGCGCATGTGATAGCCGTTCTGCTCCCAGAATCCAGCTTGATCCTGGCTGAGAAACTCCAGCCCGCGCACCCACTTCACCGACTTCCACCCGTAGAGATGCGGCACGATGAGTCGCAGCGGATAGCCGTGGTCTGGCGTGAGCGGCTCGCCGTCATGGTGAGTTGCGAGCAGCACTTCGTCACGATCCAAGTCAGCTAGCGGAACATTTGCCGTGTAACCCTGCTCAGTATGGACCAGAACGTAACTGGCTTCCGGCTTTGGCTTGGCACGAGCGAGAATCTCGCGCATAGCAACGCCCGTCCAGCGATTGTCGAAGCGGCTCCAGCGGGTGACACAATGAAAGTCGCTGGTTCGCTCCACTCGCGGAAGCCGATTGAATTCGTCCCAATTGAGGCGAAGTGGATGCTCGACAAGACCGGTAACTTGGAAATCCCAACGTGACGAGTCGAATCGCGGAACTGATCCGTAATGCAGAACCGGCCACTTTAGCGTGAGCGACTGTCCAGGAGGCAAACGTCCCTCGCTGCGCACCTCCTGCTCTTTGCGCTTGCGTTCGTCGCCTGAAAACATTCCAGAGAAAGCCATGGCCTAACGGTAAACCATTTTCACCACGGAGACACGGAGTCACGGAGGAAAGCAAAAGTCGGGACGGCACCGGGAAAATTGCAAAGGATTTAGTATCGATGCGACAAGCACCGACCTCGCGGTGACAGCCGCAGCACGGCCCACAGAGCTCTCCCCGCTTTTCTCCGTGACTCCGTGTCTCCGTGGTGAAAAGACTTCAGTACTCCGCCAGTTCCAGCATTGCCTTGTAGAAGTCGTCGGCCTGCGGCAGGATTTCGTCTTCGAGCAGCGGCTGATAGGCAACGAATGTATCCATTGCTGCCACTCGGCGCACCGGGGCATCGAGGTGCTCGAACAACTCATTGGCAATACGCGCCGCGATCTCGGCGCCATATCCCCAGCTCAGCGTATCTTCATGCGCTACGATTACGCGATTCGTCTTCCGTACTGAATTCGCGATCGTCTCCCAGTCGTATGGATTCAGCGTGCGAAGATCGATCAACTCCACGCTGATGTCGTGCTCGCGCGCAATCCGTTGGGCTGCCTGTAGAGAGCGCGGTACGGTCGCGCCATACGTGACCAGCGTCATATCGGCGCCTTCGCGCACAACACGAGCTTTCCCAAACGGAATCATGTAGTCAGGACCGGGATATGGTGCACGGCCATACGTTTCGCGATACAGACGTTTGTGCTCGAGGAAGAGCACGGGATCATCGCAGCGGATCGCGGTGCGCAGCAGTCCGTTGGCATCGAGAGCGTTCGACGGAAACACAACACGCATTCCTGGAGTATGGGTAAACAGACTCTCTCCGCATTGCGAGTGATAGATCGCGCCGCCGGTTAGGTATCCGCCGATCGCTACTCGGATCACTGCCGGAGCGGAAAAGTTTCCGTTTGATCTCCAGCGAAGGACCGGCAGCTCGTTTCGCAGCTGATGAAATGCAGGCCAGATGTAATCGAAGAATTGGACTTCGACTACAGGCTTTATTCCACGAGTCGCGAGTCCGGTCGCGCGGCCTACGATAGTCGCCTCGGCCAGAGGCGAGTTGTAGACCCGCTGGGAGCCAAAATCGCACTGGAGACCGGAGGTGAGCTTGAATACTCCGCCCTTCCCTTTCACCAGCTTTTCAGACAGGTATTGCTCACGACTGCAATCGGCAACGTCTTCACCGAACATCACGATGCGCTCATCTCGTTTCATCTCATCGCGCAGGCAAGCATTTATCAGATCCGCCATTGTCTTGTCGGCACCGTTACGGCTGGGTTGACTCGCGAAGGAAGACGATGTGGGATCTACATCTGGCGAGTAAACAAACCTGGTGATGGAGTTCGCTTCGGGAAGGCGAGCAGCCAACACGCGATCGGCCGCGCGCTGAACTTCATTATCGACTTCCTTTTCCAGACGATTGATTTCCTCTTCGTCCAGAATATTTTCCCGGATCAGGAATAACTGCATGCGCGTGATGGGATCGCGCTGCGCATCCCGGGAGCGCTCCGATTCCGGTCGGTAGAGCTTCTCGTCGTCGGAGAGCGAATGAGAGTACGGACGAATCACGTGCCCGTGAACAAACGCCGGTCCCTTGCCGGAGCGGCAGTGCTCTACCGCCTTGCGCAGGGCTGCGTAAGATGCGACAGGATCCGTGCCATCGCATTCAGCAAAATAAAAATTTGGGAAATTGGCAACGAGCTTCGAGATATTCCCGCCGGCAGTGTTCACCTCAACCGGAACGGAGATCGCGTATTCGTTGTCCTCTACCAGAAAGAGGACTGGTAGCTTCAGGTTCGACGCACCGTTTATCGCCTCCCAGAATTCTCCCTGGCTGGTAGTTCCGTCACCGCACGAAACATAGACAACTTCGTCGCCGTGGAACACGACATCTTTGTAACTGGAGTAGTCCTTGGGATCGTGACGCTCTGCTGCTTTAGGATTGCGCGCAAAGTATCGTCCTGCTTCCGCGCATCCGAGAGCCTGCAACAGTTGTGTTCCAGTCGGCGATGACTGCGTGACGATATTGAATTTCTTGTGTCCCCAATGCGACGGCATCTGCCGTCCGCCGGATGCCGGATCATCAGCGGCTCCGACCGCCTGCAGCAGCTGCTCCTCAGGAGTTACGCCCAGCGCGAGCACCAATGCGCGATCACGATAATAGGGGTAGAACCAGTCGTATCCAGGCTTGAGCGCCAGGCCAGCGGCAACAAGTAGGGCTTCATGCCCTGCGCCAGAAATTTGGAAGAAGATTTTCTGTTGCCGCTTGAGCAGAATCTCGCGGTCGTCCAACCGGCGTGACATGAACATCAGCCGGTACATCTGGATCAATTGTTCCGGAGTGAGGCCTTGATAATTCTTTTCGTGGTGGCGTTCTGCGACTGCGGCCTTCTTATGCTCCGTCCGGCTCAGGGCCATGCTGACTCCTTGAATGGTAATGAGTGTGCTAGAGGAGCACTCTCTATTTTAAGCCGGAATTGCCCGGGAATAGCGCCCTAGATTTCCGCAGGTGAGTATTCGAAATAGAACTGGAGCTTGAGGCTATCTTCCGCGCCAGCGCGAACCTCCACGTGAATGTCTGCGCAGGTGCGAACAATCACGTCGGCCTCGCGCAGGTCGTGAGAGGGATAGGTGGTCGTCAATCCGATCACCTGCATACCGGCCGTCTTTGCCGCCGCGATACCGGCTGCAGTGTCTTCGATCACCAGACACTCGCTTGGAGGAAAGCCGAGTAGCGCTGCACCCTTCAAATACGGTTCGGGATGAGGTTTACCGCGCGCTACCAGCTCTGCGGTGATCGCGTCTTTAGGGAGGGGAAGGCTGACATAGCGCATGCGTGCCTCAGCGAGCTCGCGGGTAGCTGAAGTCACGACCGTCCAGTGGCCCGGAGGCATTGCTGCGAGCAACTCCGCCGCGCCCTCAATAGCGCGCACGCCTTCGAGGTCTTCGATCTCGCGCCGCTCTACTTTTTGATTTTCTGTGGGAGCGTCAAGTGCCGGAGCGACGCGACGAATGGTTTCGATGGAGCGGCGACCATGAGACCACTGCACAACGAAGTCAGGATCGAGTCCCTGTTCGGTGGCCCAGCCTCGCCAGACGCGCTCAACTGCAGGCGTGGAATCGACCAGAACACCATCCAGATCGAACAGCACGGCACTACAGCTCAGCATACGGACAGACTACCAAATGCCATTTCACCACGGAGACACGGAGTCACGGAGAAAAGCGAGTTGAAACCACAAAGGACACGAAGAAACACGAGGGAGGACTTTCTCTGCGATTTCCCCTCGCGGACCTTCGTGTCCTTTGTGGTTAGCTTCTGCCTTTCTCCGTGACTCCGTGTCTCCGTGGTGAGAAAGGCTCCCGAAGTTAGCTAGTCGCTTCCAACCGCTCAGCGATCTGGTTCAGCGTTTGCTGAATGCGATCCAGCTCAGCCTGAGTGGCATTCGCGAGCTGCTCAATGCTCTCCGGTGCTCGCTCCAGATGGCGGCTCAAGCTGCCCACGATCTCGCGACCCTTTTCAGTGACGAGGAATACTCCGAGCCCACCCAGAAGCACTCCCAGGCCGCCAAGGCCATACGTAAGTTGTTTGTTTTTGTCCATCCCCGGTCAAAACCCCACTTCCCGCCGCCCTCAGCCAGAGCAGCCCCTTACCTGCAGAATATGATGCAGGTCCTCCCCTGAAGGCGACAGGAAAGTAGCTGGATGGGTTACGAACGCCAGTGAGCGGTTACTACAGGCAGCCAACGGTTGTAGCTAATTTGAAATAAAGAGCTTGCCCGTTTCGGCTATTCAAACGCCAACTTTCTGGCGGCACCCGGGTTTAATTCTCCGTCTAACCAAATCGTAGTACCTCGTCGGAGTAGGGAAACAAATCAGAGGAGACCACATGAAGAAGCTATGGGCCACCGCAACCGTCGCATTGGGGATGTGTATCACTCCAGCGTTAGGAGCATTTGGACAGATCGATATGAGCCAGGGACCGGTGCTCAACCAGCGCAATCAAGGGCCGAGCGCACAGAATGTGATCCCAGCCGACACGCAGTTTGAAATCCAGCTCAAGGACACGCTCGACACGGCCAAGGATTCGCCGGGCAAAAAGTTCAAAGCGAAATTGGCGCAAGATCTAGTCGCTCCCGATGGAACGCGCATTCCCATGGGATCCGAGATCAAAGGCCACGTAAGCGACCTGGATCGCGGGCTGCATTCGCGTCTGCTGCTCAGCTTTGACGAAATCAAGACCAAACACGGCTGGGTCCCGCTTGCAGCCACCGTTGCTGGAGTTCCCGGAGAGCACGGCGTTCAATCTGAAACCGGACCTGAAGGTGAGATCAAGCACGCCAAGGTGGATACTCGTCGCACCGTGGAATCGGCCGCCGCAGGAGCTGCGATCGGCGCCCTGGCTGGCGTCGCCGCAGGCGGTGGCAAAGGCGCTGCTATTGGTGCAGGCGTTGGTGGCGGACTCGGCACTGGTGTAGGGCTGTTGACTGGCCGCAATATTCGCCTGAACAAAGGTCAGGCACTCGACCTGCGACTGGACCGCGACATCTTCCTGCCGCGTGGATAACGGCTTCACCTTGGAGGTGACAAAAGGGCGACCAACAGGTCGCCCTTTTACTTGCGCGGGAACAGCTCAATGGACGTTTCCGAGCGGCCTCGTTTATGCTGCGACGCCATGAACCGCTCGCCCTTCGTTTTGATTTCGATTCGTTTATTAATCACTTGCATATGCGCAACCACCTTCGCTCAAAGTCCCCCGACTGCTCCCAGACTGCAGGTTAGCTCAAGCCACCGTTGGCTTCAGTACGCCGACGGCAAGCCGTTCTTTTACTTGGGTGACACCGCGTGGCATCTCTTCCCGAACCTGACGCGAGAGCAAGCCGACCTTTACCTCTCAAATCGGGCTGCCAAGGGTTTCTCTGTGATTCAGGCATGTGTCCTGAACGACGTGGACCAGGCAAATGCGTATGGGGACAAGCCTCTCCTGAATCGGGATCCCGACAAGCCAAACGAAGCTTACTTCCGCCACGCGGACTACATCGTCAACAAGGCCGAACAGCTTGGTTTATTTGTCGGCATGTTGCCCACATGGGGAAATAACTGGACCCGTCATAACGCAAAACCGCCATATGTCTTCAATGCGCAGAATGCGCGTTCCTATGGACGGTTTCTTGGTTCCCGTTATAGGAACAAGCCAATCATATGGATTCTCGGTGGCGATGAGGGCATACGCACGGAGGAAGAGCGCGCCATCATCGAAGCGCTGGCCGCCGGACTACGTGAAGGAGACGGCGGCACACATCTGATCACTTACCATCCGCGAGGTCCGGGACGCTCCTCCGACTACTTTCAGCAGGCTCCGTGGCTCGACTTCAACATGTATCAGTCATCGCACGGCGCTCACGATCACGATAACGGACTCTTCGCAGAGCACGACTATGCGCTGCAGCCTACAAAGCCCACGCTCGACGGAGAGCCGCGTTATGAAACGCTGATGGTTGGCTTCTACTATCCTGACGCCAGCAAGTACGACCGCTTTGACGAGTACGACGTACGCCAAGCCGCCTATTGGTCGATTCTGGCCGGAGCTTGTGGCCACACATACGGAAACAATAACATCTGGCAAATGTGGGAGCCCGGTCGCAAAGCAGAGATTTCACCAAACATGGCGTGGTACCAGTCCCTCGATCATCCGGGCGCGTTCCAAATGGGAATACTCCGTCGGTTATTCGAATCGCGTCCATTCCAGAAGCTCGCTCCGGATAAAGAATTGGTTGTGAACGGCGCGACGAATGGCGGCGCCAAGATCCGCGCTGCGCGCGCTGAAGATGGTTCCTTCGCCTTCATCTATTCCCCGCGCGGCGAATCATTCACTGTCGATAAGAGCCGACTGAAGGCCGTCCGGCTGAAAGAGATCTGGTTCGATCCGCGTTACGGCGCGACCTATCACTTCCACAGCACAACCAATGAGGGATATCAAACCTACGCTCCTCCGACTTCAGGACGAGGTCAGGACTGGCTGCTGATTCTTGAAGACGAGGCAGCTGGATTCCCGGCGCCCAGCGCTTTTCGGTTGCCTAATGAGAGCACCATTGGACAGACTCGCTGACTGCTTAACTAATTGCGGTCGCTCTTATACTTCACTGTCATCCCCCGCTCCGCCGCCATGCCGGTTGCGTCACGAAACGTCCGACCGCGGAGCGGGGGATCTGCTGTTGCGTCCCACCCCCATGAAGTTAACTCAAGAGCTGTGGATTTTTTGCGAGCAACGGATAACAAAAATATTTTTTCAAGCGTCCGCGAGTCCCTGATTTGTTTGCCTCAAAAAAATCGTCGAGCAACGGACAAACATTGATTCCTTGGTGCCAAATGAAGTATCAATGAATGTTGTACATTGTCTGTTCCGAAATGGAACCTTTTGATTCTTGTCGCGCTCTGACGCGCTCACGGTCACGTATGACTGAGCAGCAGTACATCCCGAACTCAAGAGGCGAAGGAAAATTCGCTCCGGCATCTCTACACTTCACCTTAGCCGTCTCGCCACGACCGAAATCGATCCCCGGGGGATACAGGGGATATCCCCTCGGATCAAGACAGGATGCGAAAGGGACTGGCAGGGGATATCCCGGGGACTTCCAGGGGATTTCGGGGATTTTTGACAAAAATGCCCCAGGCTTTAATCCGTTGCTCGCTCTGCTTACTTAGACGCCGGGCGATGATCCACACAAAAAGCATCGTTCCGCACTCAAAAGCATCAACAAAGGCGGCAGGCCCTCCCTGCTCGCGTATCCAACTCAAAACTGAAGAGTGTCCGCAATGGCAACAGCTCCGAGAACAACGATTTATCCGTTTCCTTCCCCGCCAATGGGGCAGCAGGAGCTGATCGAGAACCTCCTCAAGGTCCAGAAGGCGGCAAAGAAGATGACGTCAATTCTCGATCTTGGACTCCTGGTAGATAGCGTAGTCAACGATATTGCTTGCTCCTTCGGTTGCCTGGAAGTGGATATCTTCCTGCGACATGAAACGCGAGACGAAATGGTTGCTGCCACCACGCACTGCTGTGCCACCCACGGGAAAGGGCACACGTTGAAAATTGGCGAACAAGGCATGGTGGGGCATGTCGCTTTCACTGGCAAAATGCACTATGCGCCCAATGTGACTCTAGATCCTTACTATTTGCCGTGTGACGAAGTCGCGAAGTCAGCGCTGGCAATTCCCCTGAAGATCGGCGATCGAGTGATCGGTGTCTTTAACACCGTGCATCCTGAGGTGGACGGATTCGCGCCAGAGCAAATGAAGGTGCTACGCGCCCTGGCAGACCATATCGCCATCGCAGTCGAAAACGCGCGTCTGTTTCAACGCGAGCGCGAGCTGAATGAGCGCTTCACGAAAGAGTCTGAAGAGGCGCGCCAGATTCAGCTGCAACTTCTTCCCAATTCTTCCGTCCTGCTTCCCGAATTCGCGGTCACAGGGGCAACTCTTCAGGCCGGTGCTGTTGGAGGCGATTGGTACGACTATCTTGAGCTGCCGGACGGGAAATGGGGATTGGTGCTTGCGGATGTTTCAGGCAAAGGCATAGCGGCCGCACTGCTGATGTCGGCTACGCGCAGTGTATTCCGCGCGATCGCCGAAACGACAGCAAGTCCGGGCGAAGTGCTCACGAAACTGAACCGCACGTTATTGCGCGACTTCCCTGCTGGTCGCTTTGTAACGATGATCTACGGCGTGCTCGATCCCAGGCAGCGCACTTTCACTTTCGCAAATGCCGGTCATCCGTGGCCGGTGATCTCCAAAGGCACCTGCACGAATTTGCTGGAGACCGAATCGGGACTGCCACTCGGCATCGCTGAGACTTCATTCTCAGAATCTACAGTCACTCTGAGCGATGACGGTCGCGTGCTCCTCTATAGTGACGGAATATCGGAAGCGCACGACCACCAGCAGCAGGAGTACGGAACCGCTCGCCTCGAATGTCTAATGCAAGGTCCGAGAATCTCAACTCAGGGAATCCTGGACGACGTGCGCCAGTTCAGCGCTGGCCAGCCTGCATTCGACGACGCCACCGTAGTGTTGATCTCTGCGCGCTAACCGGGAAGAGCGAACACGAAGGTTACGAAGGAAAAATCAAGGTCACGAAACTTCGTGACCTCTTCTGTCTCCTTCGTGACCTTCGTGTTCGCCTCGTCGCATTGAGGTACATTGACCTCAACCCCCGCTAAACATAGACTGAAACGTTTCCACTTCCCTTCGGGAGCCCCCAGTGCCTTACTCACAAGATCTGCTCGACTCGCTACACAACATCGCCACTCAGCTCCGAATCGATTCCATTCGCGCGACGACTGCTGCGGGTAGTGGACACCCAACAAGTTCCATGTCGGCGGCCGAGATTATGGCGTGCCTATTCTTCTCGGTGATGAACTTCGATCCGCAGGATCCCGCGAATCCGGCCAACGACAAATTCATCCTTTCCAAAGGACACGCCGCACCTGTGCTCTACTCCGCATGGGCGGAGCTCGGTTACATCAGCCGCGAGCATTTGCTCACGCTGCGCAGCATCGATTCCGACCTCGAGGGACATCCCACTCCGATCCTGAAATTCGTGTCTGTCCCGACTGGCTCGCTTGGACAAGGGATCTGCGTGGCCCTCGGTTTGGCCTTCGATGCACATCTCGACGGATCAAACTTCCGCTCATACGCATTGCTAGGCGATGGCGAGAACGCGGAAGGATCGGTCTGGGAAGCAGCCGGGGTTGCCTCTCACCATAAGGTCGATAATCTCTGCGCTATCGTTGACGTGAATCGTCTCGGACAAAGCCAGCCCACAATGCTCGAGCACCACATGGAGATTTATCAGCAGCGTTGGTCAGCATTTGGATGGAACGCTCTGGTGGTGGATGGGCATAACGTCCGGGAGTTGCTCGAAGCTTTTGAGAATGCCAAACGTACAAAAGGAAAGCCGACAGTCATTCTCGCCCGAACGCTCAAGGGAAAGGGAGTCTCGTTCATCGAAGACAAGAACGGCTGGCACGGCAAGGCGCTAAAGAAAGACGAAGCCGAGAAAGCAATTGCAGAACTTGAGAAGCAGTTCGTGAAGACGAACGCTCCTAAGCCCATGCCGAGCAAGCCTGGAGGCAAGGCCAAGCAATACCCGCCCTACAAGCACATATCGACTCCGCAATATGAACTCGGCAAAGCAGTCGCTACCCGCAAGGCCGCCGCGCAGGCATTGGCGGAAATTGGCAAGACAAATGAAATCGTAGTGTGCACCGACGCAGACGTTGAAAACTCTACGTATACCGAGTTCTTCCAGAAAGTCGCGCCGGAGCGCTTCTTCGAGACCTACATCGCCGAACAGAACATGGTGGGGGTCACCATGGGGCTTGCGGCAGGTGGCAAGATCGGATTCACCTCGACCTTCGCTTGCTTCTTTACGCGCGCCGCCGATTTCATCCGCCTCGCCGGACTCGCCCACCTCAACGTGAAGTTCATTGGCACCCACGTTGGAGTATCCATTGGCGAGGATGGCTCGTCGCAGATGGGCCTCGAAGATCTAAGTCTCTTCCGCGCGATGGCCGAATCGATCGTGCTTTATCCGAGCGATGCGGTCAGCGGCTGGTATGCGGTCGATCTTGCTGCCTCGCACCACGGCATTGCCTATATCCGCGCGGGCCGTCCGGAGCAGCCCGTCATTTATAGAAATGATGAGAAGTTCGAAATCGGGAAAGCCAAAGTGCTCCGCCAAAGCAATGAGGACGTTATCACCGTGGTAGGCGGAGGCGTTACGCTCACCGAGGCTCTGAAAGCATATGACGAACTGAAGAAGCAAGGGGTTCCGCTTCGCGTGATCGATCTCTTCAGCGTTCGGCCCGTCGATACTGCAACTCTGTTGAAGGCCGCCGCTGCCACGAACAACACGATCATTACGGTCGAGGATCACTATTGTGCCGGCGGTCTTGGCGATGCCGTCGCCGAGGCTGTTGGGCCTGAAGGCGTGAGGGTTTATCGTTTGGCCGTTCGGGAAGTACCGCACAGCGGCAAGCCGGAGGAACTGCTGGCAAAGTACAAGATCGACGCGCACGCAATCATTGAACAGGTGCACGCTGTAGCCCCTGTCGCCGTGCGCTAAATGGCAAACACACAGTTACCAGAGCCCAAGTCTTTCGTCATCTTCAGAGCGGGCTGCCTAACTGCTACTCTGCGCATCGCGGAGGTGGTAGATGGGCAAGGCTTCGGTCAAGGCAAAGATCCTATATGGCGAGGGCGACTCGGAATCGCTGAAGTTGCACCTTAGCGTTCTGGAAAAGGCTGGCTACTCGGTGAAGACCGCAGCCGGACGAAAAGCCATCGAGGCAGCGGTCCGCCAGGATAAGTACGATGTTGTCGTACTCGGACACACTCTCACGAGAGACGACCGCCACCATCTTCCCTATATGGCGAAGAAAGCGAATTCGTTGACGCGAATTCTCGTCGTGCACGCCAGCGGCAAACATCCTGAAGTGGACGCCGCGATCGACTCGCGCGACGGCGACCGTGTTCTGCTCGATGCTCTGTCAGGTCTGCTCGAACCTTCGTACGCGTAACTCAGCGCGAAGCCTACTGTTTGTCAGCAAGGAGGACTCCACCGCTCGCGTAGTCCTCCTTGGTGACTTCAACGAACGTCACCGTCACAGCCGCGCGATTCGCGCCGGCCTCTTCCACTAGTGCGTCCGTAACGCGCGCGGCAACCTTGCGCTTCTGCTCGGCCGTACGACCTTTTAAGAGTGTGATCTGAATTACTGGCATGTTCGGTTGTCCCGGTAGAGACGCAGCACGCTGCGTCTCCTGGGTAAAGTCTCAATACTCTTGCTCGCTGGCGTTCTCCGGCTTCATGGAGGAGACGCAGCATGCTGCGTCTCTACCATGTCGTCTATCGAGTGAGTTCGTATCCGGCGAAGAAGTAGCTCAGCTCAAAGCGCGCGGTGTCCTCGGCATCTGAGCCGTGAACTGAATTCGCCTCAATGCTTGCGGCATGTTTCTTCCGAATCGTGCCATGCTCGGCCTTCGCAGGATCAGTGGCGCCCATTAGCTTTCGGAGGTCGGCAATCGCGTTCTCCTTTTCGAGCGCGAGCACAACGATCGGTCCTAAAGACATAAATGTCGTCAATGACTCGAAGAACGGACGGGTCGCGTGGACGGCGTAGAAGCCTTCAGCTTGCGCTTTCGTAATCCACAGCATTTTCATGCCAAGGATGTTGAAACCGGCATGCTGAATCATGGCGAGAATGTCTCCGGTCGCATTCTTTGCGACCGCGTCAGGTTTGATAATGCTAAATGTGCGCTGCAGAGTCTTCATTACTTTCTTATGAGTCCTTGTTTTTCGGATTCCTTGCGGAAACTATTCGTTTTCACCAGCAGCCCCGGCGCAAACAGTAGAGACGCAGCATGCTGCGTCTCTACCATGCTGAGTGCATTTACGATGCTCTCGCGGACTGCCCGATCGCCTGGGCGAGCGTCTCGCCGATCACCGCCGGCGACTTCGCTACCTGAATCCCAGCAGCCTCCAGCGCTTTGATCTTCTCGCTGGCAGTACCGTGTCCTCCGGAGATGATGGCGCCCGCATGGCCCATGCGGCGTCCAGGGGGCGCAGTTTGACCGGCGATGAATGAGACAACCGGCTTGGCAACATATTGCTTTACGTACTCCGCCGCAGTCTCCTCCGCATTGCCGCCTATCTCGCCGATCATGATGATGGCTTCTGTCTCCGGATCTTCATTGAACAACTTGAGAGCATCGACGAAGGTCGTTCCGATTATCGGATCGCCGCCAATGCCGATCGCCGTTGACTGGCCGATTCCCCGCTGGGAAAGCTGATAAACAGCTTCATAGGTAAGAGTCCCAGATCGGGACACGATTCCGACGTTGCCCTGCTTATGGATCCGTCCCGGCATAATGCCAATCTTGCATTTCCCGGGCGAGATGATGCCCGGACAATTCGGACCAATCAACCGCGAGCGCTTGCCCTGGAGGTATTGCCAGGCCCGAACCATATCCATCACCGGAATACCTTCGGTAATACAGACAATCAGCGGCATGCCGGCGTCCGCAGCTTCCATGATTGCGTCAGCGGCAAACGGAGGAGGCACAAAGATCATCGTCGCATCGGCGCCGGTTTCGCGCATGGCCTGTTCGACGGTGTTGAAGACATGCCATCCTTCATGGGTAGTTCCACCCTTTCCGGGGGTCACACCGCCGACAACTTTTGTTCCGTATTCCGCACATCCCTTCGCGTGGAATGTGCCCTCACGTCCGGTAATGCCCTGGACGATTAATCTCGTGTTTTGGTCAACCAATATGCTCATGTTCTTCTGTTTCTAAGTTTCCAAGCTTGAAGGCTCAAGACGCTGAGCCGCAAGCATCTTCTCCGCACTGCAGTTTTCACAGAACGGTAACAGTGAGTGCCGAATTGCTTTGCACTTCGTGCATGCCTCATAGAGTCGCGAGCCGCAAGCTGGACAGCTGTAAGGTTCTTCACCGGCTTGTTCCAAGGGAGTAGGGGAAGCAATCTTGCCAACTGTGCGACGAGTCCAGAAAAGATAACGCCTGGGTCCGCGACGAATTGGGTAATCGCAAATTGGACAAAAAAAGGCTTCATACGCATCTCGGTACTGCTTAAGAAGCCAACTCTGCTTAGGACTGCGCACCATTCTTAACAGCCATACTAGGATGTACCCAGTGATCACGATTGATGCAGAGAGCAGAATGTATTTGAAGTACCGTGTTGGAAAATGTTGATGAATTACGAGAACGGTCTGACAGAGTATAGCTACGGCCGCTCCGTAGACGAGCGGTCCGTACATCCCCACTCGTTTCTTACCGATCAGCATGACAGCGAATACAAGCAAAGGGATTAGGAGTAGCAGTTTCAGACCGGCAAGTTTCCGATCGTGCAGGCGATCAAGGCGCGCTAGCTCCTGGTCAGCCGTCTTCCGTTGCTCTCCAAGTTTTTCTTCTACGCCGCGCTTCTCATCCCCAAGCTGACGTTCACGCTGGCTCAGCTTCAGAATGTCCTCATACAAGAGCTGATCTTGCTGTTGATTCGCAAGAAACATGTTTGCGCTTTCGGCGAGCGCGCGTTGCTGAGGCTGAGAAGCTGTAAGACCTTTCTGCGCATTTAGGCGCTGCATATCGAGCAGCTGCCTCAAAGTTTCCACATATCGACCGGTGCTGTCTCGCAATAGGGACTGGCGTTCCCGCTGCGCGTCCAGGCTGCGGTTTACCTCAGCAAGTTGCTTGTCAATACTGTCGCGCTGACTTAGTAGTTCTGCACTTAAGAGTTTCTTCTCCACGTCCTCTCTGCGAGGCCCAGGTAGAGTGCCTATGTCATCAACAGCAAAGTCGAGCAACCAAAAACTCATTATCGAGAAGAGGATAGTGAATGTGCCTACAAGAACACGATGCCTCCACGGACCCTTGTTCTTATTTGTCTCAGCCATTAGAGAGTTGTTCCCAAGCGTGAGCCGCTGCTCAACTTACTTTTGCTGCCCTGACGACTCTTTCCGCCGCATCTTTCATCGTGTCTGCCACAATGAAATTCAGACCTGAATGTTTGAGAATTTCCCTGCCTTGCTCCACATTTGTCCCTTCCAAGCGCAGGACCACGGGAATCCCAATCTTCGTTTTCTTCGCAGCTTCGACAACTCCCTTGGCCAGCGTATCGACGCGCAAGATACCGCCGAAAATGTTGATCAGGACTGCCTTCACGTTCTTGTCGCTCAGCAGGATCTCGAACGCATGTTCTACTTGTTCAGCATTTGCGCCGCCGCCTACGTCGAGGAAGTTTGCCGGCATGCCGCCTGCGTACTGAATGATGTCCATCGTCGCCATCGCCAGGCCGGCGCCGTTCACCATGCAGGCGATGTTTCCATCAAGCCGAATGTAATTCAGGCTGTACTTCGACGCTTCCACTTCGAGTGGATCTTCTTCCGCGATGTCGCGCAGCTCCTTAATGTCCTTGTGGCGGAAGAGGGCGTTGTCGTCGAAGTTCATCTTTGCGTCGAGTGCGAAGACTCGTCCGTCAGTTGTAGTGATGAAAGGATTGATCTCGCACAACGAAGCATCGGCTTCTGCCGTTGCGCGGTACAGAGCGGTCATTAACTGCACTGCAGGATTGACCTGTTCCGGTTTGAGACCGAGAGCGAACGCCAGCTTGCGCGCCTGAAAGGCCTGAAACCCAACTGCAGGATCGACCGTTTCCTTCAGAATTGCGTTTGGATCCTTGGCGGCGACCTCTTCAATCTCCATGCCGCCTGCCGCAGATGCCATGAAGACCAGCTTCGAAGTCGCGCGATCGAGCACAATGCCCAGGTAGAGCTCGCGCTCGATGGGCAGCGTCTCCTCAATCAAGAGCCGTTGCACCTTCTGCCCTTGAGGTCCGGTTTGATGCGTAACCAACTGCATGCCGAGTATCTTGCCTGCGAGCTGCTCGGCTTCTTCCGCGGTTTTCGCCAGCTTCACGCCGCCGCCCTTACCACGTCCACCGGCGTGGATCTGCGCCTTGACGACGATGCCCTTCGCACCATTCGCGAGCAGACGTTTGGCGATCTCAAACGCTTCTTCTTTGGTGTTAGCCATCTCGCCGCGCGGAACCGCGACGCCATACTTCGCAAGAATGCCTTTGGCTTGATACTCGTGAATTTTCATGAATTGGGGATTTCAGAGGAGGAAGGAACTCTACGCAGTTCCGACCACATGAAGGAAACTCACGATTTTATAGGACGATGAGCTACGCGGGCAAACCGCTGTGACCAACTGCTTCGACGACGAGAACCTATTTTTGCGTAATCACCAATTGACCGTTCTCAATTTTCAAGTCGCTCACGAATTCCGGCAACTTTAGCTTCTCGTGGGCCTCTGGCTCGCTCAGCTTCTTATCCAATTGCGCCTGCACCACCGAGATGGGCACGGGCATACTTCCGATTTTGAAGCTCGTTGGTTGGAAGGTCGCGTAGCCATCCTGCGCTCCTAGGTGACCGCTCAGTGTAACGAAGACATCTTTGCCATATACATTAGCTACGAACTGGCCTTTCACTTCATCTCCCTCGAAGACTACCTGAGGATCTTTCACCGGCACTTGCTCCGGTGTGACCTCAGCAGAGGTAGCCGGATTGTTGTTCGGCGAGGCAGCGGTCTGAGCGGGCCGAGGCTGGGGCTGCGGATTGGCGACAACGAGAGCCGCCGCCACTTCATCGGATGTAAGCCGAACTTCGGTGCCAGAGTCTCCCCGCTGATGCGCTTCTTGCAACTCTCCGAGCTTGTTTTGGAACCCGTTCGCATTCTTTGCGATTGCTGTTGGCGATTGTTTCCGAGGCGCAAGACGATCAGGCGGCTTGAGGAAAAGAGCAATCACGAAACACAGAATGACCAAAATGGGCCACCGGATAATCTTGTAGATGCGCATGACGATCCCTCTGACGAGTGCTCCGTCTAGGAAAGCACACTCCGAGGTCAACAGGAAGATTACTTAGGGTCGGCAGAATCCGGAGGGTGAATGCGGATTGATGAATCGTGAGTTACTTAGTGTTCTTCAATCTTCCCGTGAGCATGAGCCCGAGCATGCGAAAGTCGCTGATGAACGACCACCACGGATGTCCGAAGGTCGCTGGCTTATTGCCTTCAATGAGAAAGTGACCGGTCCAGGCGAAACCGTAGCCGATTGGAATCCAGAGCAAAGCCCAGATGTAATGGCCAGTTGCGATGGCCCACACGAACACGGCCAGGCCAAGCAGAGTCCCACAAGCGTGCAGAAAACGGTTCCCTGCGCTCGAATGCTCCTTGAGATAGAACGCGAAGAATTCGTCGTAGGACGAGAAACGCTCTCTTGTTGGCTCTGCCATAGTCTGCTTAGCGAACTGCGCCTTCTAGCGGCGAACTCGCGGTGGCGTACAGCTTCTTCGGCATTCGGCCGGCGAGATGGGCACTGCGGCCAGCGATGACGGCATGCTGCATGGCCTCAGCCATGAGCACAGGGTCCTCGGCATTCGCGATTGCGGTATTCATCAGTACGGCATCTGCGCCCAGTTCCATCGCGACGGTCGCGTCAGAAGCAGTACCAACACCGGCGTCCACGATCAGCGGAACATCTGTAATCATCTCGCGCAGAATGCGGATCGTCGCAGCATTCTGGATACCGAGTCCGCTTCCGATTGGTGCTCCGAGCGGCATGATTGCACTGGCGCCGGCGTCCAATAATCTCTTCGCAACTACAATGTCATCAGACGTGTACGGAAGAACCGTGAATCCTTCCTTCACCAGAGTTCGCGTAGCTTCGATGGTCGCCTGCACGTCAGGAAAAAGAGTCTTCTGATCGCCGATTACTTCCACCTTCACCCAATCCGACAGTCCAACTTCGCGGCCAAGCATCGCGGTGCGGACGGCCTCGTCTGCGGTGTAGCAGCCGGCAGTGTTGGGCAGTAGAAAGTAGCGGTGCGGATCGATGAAGTCGAGCAGCGACTCCTTGCTGCGATCAAGGTTCACGCGGCGTACAGCCACGGTTACGATCTCAGCGCCTGAGGCTTCGATGGCGCGCCTCGTCTGCTCGCCGTTTTTGTACTTCCCCGTGCCGACAATCAGGCGCGAGTTGAAGGCTCGTCCGGCAATTACCAGTTCATCCATAGTCGATTTCCAGCCGACTCAATTCTACTCGTTAGTCGCCAATTCTCGACTGGTACCCGGGTTTCGAGGGAAGCCCTGCTGGAACACGACACGGATCACACGGATTGAACGGATTTCACGGATAACCCCATGTAGAGTGGCTCCTCGCGTAACTAGCTTCGTTGCTCTTTTTCGATCCGTTCCCGAATTCTCCGTGTGATCCGTTCAATCCGCGTGATCCGTGTCATGTTTTTCTGCTCAACTAGACGGTCGCGGGATGGGGCGCATGCGCGCTTTCATACATGGCATCGATCTGCTTCTTGTATTTCTGTTCGATCACCCGTCGTTTGAGCTTGAGACTTGGAGTCATCTCCCCTTTATCCACGGTGAAATCGTCGGGAACTAGTAGGACCTTCTTGAGCGTCTCGAATTGGGCGAGTTCCTGATTAGCATCAGCAACAACCTTCTCGTAGGCTTCAATCACCCTGGGATCTCGTATCAGAGTTTCGCGCGACGCAGCGCCGATTCCCTGTTCTGCTGCCCACTGCTCAAGCGCCGGGAAATTTGGACAGATGATCACGCTAATGAACTTTCTCGCATTTCCAATCACAACTGGATGCCCAACCAGCGGCGACATCTTCAGCTTGTTCTCAATCGGCTGCGGAGCCACGAACTTTCCGCCACTGGTTTTGATCAGGTCTTTCTTGCGATCGGTAATGCTCAGGAATCCCTCGGCATCGATGTTGCCGATGTCGCCGGTCTTGAACCAATCCCCCTCGAATGCTTTTGCAGTCTCTTCCGGATTCTGCCAGTAGCCCTTGAAAACTGATGGGCCGCGCACCCACAGTTCTCCATCTTCGGCGATGCGGCACTCGACATTGGAGAGTGGCTTGCCTACGGTTCCGAGCTTGTTAGCTTCTGGCTCGTTCACAGCGATGACGGGCGAAGTCTCGCTTAACCCGTATCCTTCGAGGATGCGAATGCCCATGTCCGCGTACCACCGCGCCAGGTCGATGCCAAGCGGGGCTCCGCCGGAAACGTACATCTCGACTCTTCCACCGAACCATTGATGAATCGCCTTATAGACAACACGATTGGCGACTTCCCACTGCCAGTCGGAAGGCCGCTGCCCGCAGACAATCTCGTCACGGTGGTCTTGTCCAACGCGCAAGGCCCATTCATATACGGGCCGCTTCAGGCCTATAGCGGCGCGACTTTCAACCCCCTGCCGCACTTTTTCATAGACTCGGGGAACGCCGACAAACAAGTGTGGACGAACCTGCTGAAGTTTGGCGGCGAGCTCATCGAAGCTTGGACAGTAGGCCAGGGTGACTCCGCGCAGGAAACACAAATAATCCACGTGGCGAGCGGTGACATGCGAGAGCGGGAGAAACGATAACGTGGACTGTCCCGGCTGCCAGCCCAGGCTGCGCGCCGTCTGTTCCAGATTCGACGCAATGTTGCGATGCGTGAGCATTACGCCCTTGGGCACTCCCGTGGTCCCTGACGTGTAAATGATCGTCGCCAGATCATCAGGCAAGGCGGATCGCGCAAGATCATCGAATTGCGCGTCGCGTTGAACTGGTTCTTTTGAGCGCATGATCTCGCTCATGCGGATGGCATCTGGAGAATCCAGCTCGTCCATTACCACGATGTGCTCGAGTTGAGTCTCGTGCCTGATGCTGAGTACCTTGTCGAGCTGCTTTCGGGTGGACAGAAAAATTGCCCGCGCACCCGAGTTCTTCAAAACGAATGCTGTTTGCTCGGCGGTGAGAGTCGGATAGATCGGGACATCGACTACACCCAGGAGCAGACAAGCCCAATCGGTGATAGCCCACTCGAAGCGGTTTTCTGATATGAGCGCGACTCGGTCGCCCTTACGAATCTGCCAGGCTCTGAGCTGCTCTGCCACGTGATACACACGGGCATACAGTTCGCGCGACGAGATGTCGTGCCAGACTCCCTCGCGCTCGAAGGTCATGACGCGCGACAGATCGCGGTCGACCGCAACAAAGAAGATTTCGTTGAGCGTGCGCAGGCTGCTCAGGAGCGCACCTCCATTCCAGAGAGTAGTAGGTCAACCACCGGATCAGCGGCGGCAGCTAGATCGTGCTCGCGGCTGCTCAACACCCATGCTGTGACTAACTCGTCCATTGCTCCAAAAAGACACGCTGCGGCTATTTTGTCAGAGATGTCCGGACGTATGCTTCCCCGTCGCTGACCGTCGCGAATGACTTCACGAATCAAGTTAAAGTATCCCTTCAATTCACGCTGTGAGAACTCGGCCAGAAACTTCGCGCTCTGTCGCAATTCCGTTTGCAGCACTACGGCCAAATTCCTATTCTGGCTCAAGGCTCGAAGATGCAGGCGAGCCAGCGCACGAAGCTTTGCCGGGGCATCGTCTAATCCTGACATTTCTTCTTTCGCTTGACGCAGAAATGCTTCGAAAGCGCTGTCGAGTGCGGCCATCAGAATCTGCTCTTTCGACTTGAAGTAGAGGTAGATCGTCCCGTCGGCGACATTTGCGCGATCCGCGATGTCCGAAACTCGGCTATTGTGGAATCCCTTCTCGCCGATAACGGCAATGGCGGCATCCAGAATCCGATGGTATTTGTCTCCGGGACGGCCGCCGTTGATTCCGCTCGCGGCGTTTCGTCCCCGGGATTCCATCGATTGCGCCGATTTTGACTTGTCCGCTTGCCTGCTTTGCGCCATTGTGTCCCAGAACTTTGCACTGTACTGGGTTTTCCGCGCGATAAGCAAGAGAACCGCGGTTGACCATCCGGCGTAACTGCGGGTACTCTGTTTCGCCCCGATGGAGAAACCGCATGCTACATGTCTACCAGGGCAGAACCTCAGGAGCACTTGATGCGTAAACCGATTCTTAACTTTTTACTTACAGTTCTAGCTTTCGCAACAGTATCGGCGGCCCAACCCGCCGACCAGACCACCCCTCCCGACCCTAAGATCAAAGTTGGCGATACGGCGCCCGATTTCAAGCTGCGTGACCAGACCGGAAAAGAAGTGAAGCTTTCCGACTACCGCGGCAAGAAAAATGTCGTCCTCGCGTTTTACGTCTTCGCCTTCACAGGTGGTTGAGGGAAGGAGATGAAGGCCTTCCAGGATCAGCTGCAGAAACTGGAAGGTGCAGACACCCAGGTGCTGGGTGTGAGCATGGATAGTCCATTCGCCAATAAAGCTTGGGCGGCACAGATTGGAGTGACATTCCCGCTACTCAGCGATCTTGGCGGCGACACTAGCAAAGAGTATGGCGTTTACGATCCGAGCTACAAAGCCTCACGGCGTGTGACCTATCTAATCGACAAGGAAGGCAAAGTGGTCGAGATGCAAAAAGACCGCGACGCCATCGATCCGAGTGCGGTCGTCACAAGTTGTGAGCGAAGACGAATGAAGAGTTAAATCGCCTCAATGAACTTCTCTTGACACGGCGACGGCATCAGTCCAGCATGTTGCCCGATTAGCTTAAACATTCGGGAGACACTCGTGCTCGATCGCCGTCGCTTTTTACTTTCCTCCGCTGCCATTGCCGCCGTTGCCGGCTTGCCATTTTCGTTAGCTGAAGCTCAATCTGCAGCTCAGTCCGATAACCATCCCCTTCCCCCGAAGGACCTCTACGAGCGCGATCAGGAGTCCTACTGGGCGGCGCTGCGCAAGCAATTTCTGATCCCCAGCGATGAGGTCTACCTCAACAACGGGACAGTGGGATCCTCTCCTCGCCCCGTGCTGCGCGCGATCGTCGAGTCTTTTCATGAAACCGAGCAGATGGCGCAAAGCGATCCAGAGGATTATCCGATCTGGGGCTATGCGTCGTGGAACGAATACCGTGATCCTCTCGCAGCGTTTGTAGGAGCCACACGCGACGAGATTGCTCTCGTTCGCAACGCGACCGAAGCGAACAACTACATCGCGAATGGCCTTGAGATGAAGGCGGGCGATGAAGTCCTTATCAGCGACCAGGAGCATCCGGGAGGAGAACAGCCGTGGCTGCTACGCGAAAAGCGCTACGGCGTGGTGGTCAAGAAGTATCAGATACCGCTTCCACCGAAGTCACCTGCCGATATTCTGAACCGCATTAACGACGCGATAACTCCACGCACCCGAATCATTTTCACAAGTCACATCAGTACTGTCACTGGAGTTGTGCAACCCGTGAAGGAGATAGCCGCTTTGGCGCGGAGCAAGGGTATCCTCAGCGCCTTCGATGGCGCGCATGTCATCGGCATGATGCCACTCAATCTGCACGAAATCGGCTGTGATATGTACACCTCATCGCCGCACAAATGGCTGCAGGCGCCGAAAGGAACAGGATTCTTGTACGTTCGTCCGGAGGTGCAGGATCGTTTGTGGAATACGATTGCGACCGAGGGTTGGGAGCGGCCCGAGCTGAAGGCTGAGCGTTTTCAGCGCATCGGTTCGTCCAATGTTCCGATGCTCGCCGGACTGCGCGCTTCTCTTGAGCTCGCCAACCAGATAGGCATGGATCGCATTGAACGACGCCACCGCCAACTGGCCGACCGAATGCTCGGGGAGATGACGAAACGCGGAGCCGTGTCCTGGACTTCTCCTGATCCGAACATGCGTTGCGGTATCGTTACAGTGAATGTCCCCCCGCTGAAGCGAATGGAGATGGAGCACTGGATGTGGCAAGACAAGAAAATCCGGATTCGCGGCGGCGAGCCCTCGAAGCTGCGCCTCTCGACTCCTTACTATCTGCTACCGGGAGATATGGATCGTTTCCTGGCGAGCTTTGACGAATTCAAACGTTCGCATGCGTAATCTAGTGCGGAGGAACTATGTCGCAGGTACTTGGCCTAAAGGACAACGGAATCGTCAACGTTCGGAGTGCGCACTCCTTCTCTGAGACGATGCAGAGAATCGAGCGACTCATCACCAGCAAGGGACTCAAGATTATTTGCGTCGTAGACCACGGCGGGGATGCAGTAGCGGCAGGATTCCAGATGCCTCCCACGAAGCTGGTCATTTTTGGCAATCCCAAAGCGGGAACTCCGCTCATGCTCGCCACACCATCGGTTGCGCTGGATCTTCCTTTGAAGCTGCTGGTCGGACAGGATCCCGGTAACCAGACCTGGATCTCGTACAACTCTCCTAGCTTTCTCGAAAAACGTCACTCAATTCCAATTGAGTTCGCTGAAAAAGTTACTGTGGTTGAAGCTATAGCCAACGCCGCGGCAAATTAATCTAAATCCCTGGCGTGTTCTCCTGCTCGTGACAATTTCGGTCTCCGCCGGTCTTCCTTCATCGTGATTACAGGCCGGCAGCCTTGAGCACATCCTTGGGCGTCGCTCCGCTTTCACGCATATGCCGAATGCTTAGAGCATCGTGGCGCTTTGCCAGTCGGTTACCGGATTCATCACGCACAAGATCGCAGTGATAATGCTGTGGAGCGTTCAATCTCATCACGCGGTAAATCAGAATCTGGCGTGCCGTCGACTTCAGCAAATCTGCTCCGCGGACGACTTCAGTGACTTTCATCGCAGCATCGTCGACAGCTACTGCCAGTTGATATGCAGGCACGTCGTCGCGGCGCCAGACGAGGAAATCTCCGAAGTCCTGGCCCGCCACGTAGCGATTCGGGCCGAAATGTAGGTCGTCGAACACAATCCGCTGACCGTCGGGCACGCGGAAGCGCCAGTTCACGCCCACCGGTGTGGAGAAATCAGAAGCATCGGTACGGCCTCGGCACGTGCCGGGGTAGACCGGCTCATCATCAACGTCGTTATTCGGAGCGGCAGCAGCCTGAGCGACATCCTTGCGCGAACAGGTGCAAGGATAGATGGCGCCCGCGTCGCGCAGCTCGCGCCATGCGTTGAGATAAAACTCGCGACGTTCGCTTTGCGAGTAGGGAGCGTACTGCCCGCCACAATCTGGACCTTCCGACCATCGGATACCTAACCACCGAAGGTCCTCGTACATTGCTTCAACGAATTCCGGTCGACATCGTTGGGGATCCAGATCTTCGTTGCGGAGGAACAGCGTTCCGCGGCGTTCGGAAGCACGCTGCGCTGCGATCCAAAAGGTTCGTGCGTGGCCGAGATGGAGCAGTCCAGTCGGGGACGGCGCAAGGCGGCCACGGTACTGAGTGATTGGTTCAGGCATGCAGGAACGACATCAGCGCAGCAAGCTTCAAGTATGGCTCCCTAAGGCTAAACGACGATTCAAAACTATCCTGTGCTAACCTCGCTCCGTGCCCAGCAATCCGCCTAAGTCAGGAAACGGCAAGGAGAGTCTGTACTGTCCGAATTGCGCAGTCGAAGTCACCGACCCACTCACTTGCGGAGATTGCTCAGCAGTAATCTGCCGCCGCTGTGGAACGCCTCTGGAGTCTGCCGACGACCTGGGCATTGGGTAACAACGTCAAGTTTTTGCGCAAACACGATCCTCATTTACACTCCCTTGTTCAATTTCGCGCATACGATTGCAGTTTTCGATGTAGTCGGCTGAGTCTGCTTCACAAGCAACCAACACGGCGAGTGAAGGGTGAGCTCGCAAACCTGAACTGCGCGTGTGCGGAATGTATCGATACGGCTGATCTCTGTAGAAGGGCAAATGAAACTACTGGTTATTGGGGCAGGCATGATGGGATCCGCTGCTGCGTTCGACATGGCGCGATCCGCCGGAGTGGAGTCCGTCACGCTGGCGGACGCCGACATTGTTCGCGCCCAGGACTCCGCACAGTTCATTGCTAAGAGTCACGGAAAGAAGGGCGCTCCAGTCCGAGAAGTGGCGCTCGAGGCTGCAGACGAGAGTTCCGCTTCGGCTCTCATGCGGGGGCATACCGGCGTTCTTTCTGCTGTTCCCTACTTCTTCAATGTTGGTCTTGCGCGCGCTGCGATCGGAGCGGGTTGCCACTTCGCCGACCTGGGTGGCAACAATACGGTCGTGCGGAAAACTCTCGCGATGAGCGCCGAGGCGGAGAGGAACGGAATCGGCCTTGCTCCTGATTGCGGCCTGTCGCCCGGCATGGCGAGCATTCTGGCTGGCGATCTTGTGCGGCGGCTGCGTCCGCAGAAGCTCAGTCGCGTAGCCGCGCCCTCCACGAAGAAGGCCCACAAGCCGGCAATCGATGCACTCAAGCTCTACGTTGGAGGACTGCCCAAGAAGCCACGCCCACCTTTCGAATATCAATTGGTTTTCTCGGTGGAAGGTCTCATCAATGAGTACGTGGAGCCGGCGAGAGTGCTGAAAGGCGGGAAACTGGTCGAGATCGAGCCCCTGACAGAGCCGGAGCCTTTTCGTCTTCGTGGCTTTCGTCCTATGGTCGCATTCCACACTTCAGGCGGAACCTCAACCATGCCGGAAAGCTTTCAGGGCGAGGTTGGCGAATGCTTCGAGAAAACGTTGCGCTATCCCGACCATTACACGCTAATTCGCGGGCTCTACGACTTGGGATTCTTTTCGAGCGAAAAGCGTAGGCTGAAATCTGGAGAGATTAGCCCTCGCGAGCTGACCTCGCATCTCTTCCTCGAGAAACTCTCTGGTGAAGAACCTGACGTGACGATCATGCGCATCGAAGCCCATGCGAACAAGCGCGTGCTCTCCTACACGATGATCGACGAGTTCGATCGCAGGACCGGCTTGACTTCAATGATGCGCACGACGGCATGGCCCGCATCGGTGGTTCTACAGATGATGGCGAATGGCTCGATCACCAAGCGGGGAGGAATCCGGCAAGAACTCGACGTTCCAGCGGATGCATTCTTACACCAAATGTCACGACGCGGAGTTAAGATCCGGTTCGCGCAAAGCGGGCGGTAATGCCGAGGCTATCTCGGTGCGAACTGCCGAGATAAGTTCATCATTGTCGCTAAACCGCTTGGGTAAGATCGGCGCGTGAAAGACCAGCCGCACTGTTCCTGAATGGATCAGCATGCTGCCTTTGGGCATCAGGGATTCCGATTCCAGGATTGTGATCGGAACAACCGGGATGCCGCTGTCCATGGCCAGATAAAATGGGCCCTTCTTAAACGGAAGCAAACGGCCATCTCGCGAGCGCGTGCCTTCAGGAAAAACGGTCATATTCAAGCCCCGAGCCATGACTTCTTCGGCTTCGCGCATGCTGTTGACCGCGGCTTCGCGGTTGCGCCGATCCACAGCGACAAGGTCGCCCATGCGCATCGCTTGGCCCAGAATGGGAACTTGAAAGAGCTCTTTTTTCACGAGCACCGAAGTGCGTCGCGGAAGCATAGGGATCAATATCGGAGGATCGAGGTTGGAAACATGGTTGCACATGAAGATGTACGTCTCGGCTGGATTGATTCGCTCCATTCCCTCTAACTGAATGTGAATACCGGCAAGACGTACTCCATTATGGGCGATCCACATAGCGATCGCGTAGAGCACGTCGGCGCTACCTGTAATCCAAGTCCAGGGAAAGCCGACGAGCGCCCCCAAGATCGTAGAAATCACGACGAAGAGCAGCGCTGCCGCAGTTCTGAGGGCTGCGATCATTGAGAGTGCTGATTCTCTGAATTCAGCCAGGCCTTGCGACGGGCAAGCTGCTCAGAAGTCGCGTGGGCGGTTTCACGCAACACATATGCCGTGAGCGCGTGTTCGGCGAGTGTAAGGTCTACCTCCCTCCGGCTCCCGCGACTTTGCACAGTAAACCGAACCTTTGTGCCCGGCTTGGAATTTGCAAACTGCTGTTCCATAGACCGCGCAGGCTGGTGCCCGTCAATTGCAAGGATCTCGTCACCAGGTCGCAAACCCGCGTTGCTAGCCTGATCACCGTAGACCTCTTGTATGACAAGCGGAGGAGTAAAGTTCCGCGCTGCTGTGAAACCTGGGTCGGCGGCGGTTCGATTCTCCTGACCTACAGCAAGACCAACCGTTGCGAAAAGCTCGTTATAAGGGAGTTCCTGCATGCCAGCGACGTACCGGTCGAAGAAGCCGTGTAGGTCGGTTCCCGTCAGGGTTTCCGCGGCTGCACGAACTCCGTCTGAATCCTGGAAGAATTTCCCTTGCTTCGCGAAATTGCGATTCATGCTCTGAAATAGATCTCGGATTGAGTAACGTCCGCGCGAGTCTTGCTGAATTTTTAGATCCAGCAGCACGCCCAGCAATTCGCCCTTGTTGTAATAGTTGATGCTGCGTTCCGGCGAACGATACGGCGGGTACTTGTCGAGCCACGTACTTAGGCTTGACTCCTCAGCAGACTGGGTCAAGTGCGCCGGACGTGATTGCAGGGTTGTAATTGCTGCAGAAAGCTTTTCGAAGTAGAGCTCCGCAGTTATCAACCCGGCCTTCAGCAACGCGAGGTCTCCGACCGTACTGGTAACCCCTTCACTGAACCAAAGCGCGCGGGTGTAATTCTCGCGCGAGTAATCAATGGGCTCGAGCGACTGCGGACGAATCCGCTTCACATTCCACAAGTGAAAGAATTCATGAGCACTAACCGACTCAAAGTTCCTCAAGTCCTTCAGCTCATTTGCCGAAAGATCGATCGCTGTCGAGTAGGCGTGCTCCATCCCTCCACCTGCTGGTCCGTGCGGAAAGTGGTAAATGAAAACGTAGGTGTCGAATGGCCGATCATCCATCCACGCAGTTTCCGCCGCGGTGATCTTCTTCAGCGACTCTACGAGTTTGGGAGCGTTGTAATCGCTCGCTTCAGCGTCGATTACAACGCGATACCTAGCGCCATTTTGCTCGAAATCGCTCTCCGCGAATTCACCGAGTTCGCATGGACTGTCGACCAGGCGGTCGTAGTTGGTCGCACGAATCACGTGGCCGGACGATTCGCCTGCTGTTCCCGTAGGGATACTTATCGATGGAAGAGCTGTGGCCAGCTTCCACTCCAAAGGCACTCGGTCAAGGCGCAGGCTGATCGGTAATTCACGGCCAGCTGGTGGATACATCAAGAGTTGCGCAAAATTAAAAAACGCATGGTGTGAGTTGAATTGGGCACCAAAGGGACCCGCTTCGTCGAGGACGACGTCGTACTCGATGTTGACCCAGCCGGGCGTCGGCTTGAACTCCCATGTAGTCTTATCGATCTGCGTAAGGGGAAGTTGTTCGCCAGACTGACTAGCTGCCTTAACGCCAATCACGTTCTTAGCAAAGTCGCGAACCTGATACAAAGCGTTCCATACTGGTAATTGAACTTCATTCCCGCCGCTCGTGGGATCGAAGGTCATGGTCACGTGCACCCGGTGATGCACCGCATCAACCAAGCTGACTGTGTAGTCGAGCTTGGATTCGTTTTGCGCCGGAGCAACGGCCGCGATCAGGAGCACTAGCGGAGCTAGGACACGCACACGCCGGAACTTCATGCGGTCTTGCTCAAACGCGCAGGAAGCTTCTCGTAGATGCCGCCAAAGCCTCCGTTCGAGAGAATGGCGACGACGTCGCCTTCGCGAAGCTCAGGGGAGATGGACTCAACAATCGCATCGGCATCTTTGCACTCACGTGCGTGATGCTTTTGCCGATTAAGCTCCTTCACGAGTTCGGTGCTTGAGAGTCGCTCGCCTTCAGGAATAGCTTCCGCTTTGAAGACGCTTGTAACCACGATCTCGTCAGCGTTCGCAAGGCTCGCTGCCAGTTCCTTGAAGAAGACGTTGCGCCGCAACGTGTTGGAACGCGGCTCCAGAATTGCCCAAAGTCGGCGGTTCTTGTAGCGGGTGCGGAGTGCCTTCAAAGTCTCGGCAATCGCCGTCGGATGGTGAGCGAAGTCGTCAATGATCGTAACGCCGGCAACTTCAGCTTTTACCTCGAGTCGACGCTTCACGCTCTTGAACGAAGCAAGAGCTTCAGCGATTGCATCGGCCGGGACCTCGTAATGCGCAGCCATCGCGGCCGCGGCCGTAGCGTTCATCACATTGTATTCACCGGCGAGAGACATTCTCAATTCAGCCCAGAGCGTGCCCTCTCGCTCGACCTTCCACGTCGTTTCCTCGCTCCCAAAGACCAGATCGTGCGCTCGCCACGCGGATCCCTCACCGTGCCCATAGCGCTCGACTTTGCAAAAAGCGCGCGCAATGCACTCATCGACGTTGATTGAGTTGTCGTATGCGACGAGATACCCGCTTCGAGGAATGAGGTTCACGAGGCGCTTGAAAGACGTCTTCACCGCGTCCAGATCCTTGTAGATGTCGGCATGATCGAACTCTACTGACGTGAGCACTACAACATCCGGGAAGTAATGCAGGAATTTGGGACCTTTGTCGAAGAACGCGGTATCGTACTCATCACCCTCAAGGATGAAGTGCTTGCTCTGGCGCAGGGCAAAGCTCGTGCCGAAGTTCTCTGCGACGCCTCCAATCAGGAACGATGGGTTCTTCCCTGCTACTTGAAAGATCCAGGAGAGCATCGATGTTGTTGTGGTTTTTCCGTGAGTGCCAGCCACGACGATCGACTCTCGTCCTCTGAGGAAGTTTTCGTGAAGGACATGTGGCAATGAGCGCAGCGGGATGTGATGATCCAGTACGTGTTCCAGTTCCACGTTGCCGCGTGAGATAGCGTTGCCCACAACCACCAAATCGGGACGCCGCTTCAGATTCTCCTCCGAGTATGGTTCCGACACGGGAATGCTCATGCTGCGAAGCAAATCGGACATCGGAGGGTAAGCCGCAGCATCTGAGCCAGTCACGTGGAAGCCGCGTTGCTTCAACAAGCCAGCCAGAGAAGCCATTGCCGTACCGCATATCCCAATGAGGTGCACGTGTTCTCGTTCGCTCAATTCCGTCCTGCCTTGATGGTTTCGCTTCGCGGGTGGGTTGCAGCCTCCAGAATCTCGAGAGTGGCGGTCTCGGCGACCGTGAGTCGCGCACTCACCCCGATCGGTAGCGTGATGTTTGCGCCAGACACATGACCGGAGCGCAGTCCGAAAGCTACGGGGATATTCACATCACCGAGGATGCGTGCGATCACCTGCTGAAGCGTGTAGCCGGAGTCGGCAGGAGGAGAACACTCGAGCATCTCTCCAAAAACGATCCCCCGAACTTTCTCCAGCTTGCCCGCATACTTCAAGTGCATCAACATGCGATCAATGCGATAGGGCCATTCGCCAAGGTCTTCTAGAAAGAGGATCGTGTCTTCGGTCTGAATCTCGTAAGGAGTTCCAAGGGAGGACACGAGCAATGAGAGACAGCCTCCATAAAGTTTTCCTTCGGCTTCTCCTTCACAGATCGCTTCCATCCCAGGCGAGTCGGAATTCGTGATGTTCCATTGTGGCTGCCCAGAGCTCGCACATGAGAACGACTTCACATGCACGCCATCGGGCCGCGCAAAGTCCTTGGCTACCATGGGGCCATGAAAACCTACAAGTCGGAGCTTGTCGTGGAAATACGTAAGAAGTGTCGTGAGATCGCTGTAACCGCAGAAGATCTTCGGATGTTTCGCGATCAGATCGAGATCCAGATGGGGCAGTAGATAATTCGAGCCGTATCCACCGCGCGCACAGATAACAGCTTTCACCTCCGGCGCGCGGAACATCTCGTGAAGTTCGTCAACGCGCCGTCGCACTCCGCCGGCAAAGTAGAGTTCGTGTTCAAAGATCCCCTGTGAAAACACTGGCTCCAGTCCAAGCTGCTGCAAGGCGAGAACACCGGCTTCGAACTGCTGGCGATTCACTGGGCCAGCCGGTGCCACGATGCCAACCGTGTCTCCTTTCTCGAGAACGGGAGGGCGAAGCAGAGATGAGGGATGAGCGATCACAAGTTTTCAATCTTAGCTGATGCGGATTGCGGCCTAGCCCAAGTTCTGCCGATGAAGGATGACCTTCATAGAATCTGAACGCCTGCCTGCCGCGCTGCCAAGCGCAGCTGATCGTCCAGAGTCGCCAGAGGGAGGCCTTCCCCTCTTGCGAGAGTAAGGTATGTCGCATCGTAAGCCGACAAATTGAAGGAGCGGGCCGGGCCGCACGCCTGACGAACGGAAACAAGGGTGGAGTCAGTATCGAGAGCAAGACCAATCAGTTGCTCTATATCTCGCAACGCCAGGTCTACATCGCCTGCAGACAATACTCTGCGCCGTTCGGCGAGCACCATCGAGTTTGCCATCTCCAAGTGCCACAGCGCAGGCACAATGCCACGGTTTCCGTCCATGAGCATTTGTTTTACGCGCTTTGCGTATGGAGGAATACTCTTATCGAGAAACCAGCGCAGTGCCACTGAGGCATCCAGAACGAACTTCGTCAACTGCGGCCCTCTTCAATGAGCGATTTGATTCTCGTTCGTTTGCTCAGTTTGGAACGTTTTCGGATTCGCTCAATATCCTGAAATACTTCTCTCAAGCTTGTCTCCGGACGAGCAGGCACAATCAGGGCAGTAAGCTTGCCCCGGCGTGTAATCCCAATCTTGTGCCCATCACTGGCTTGATCGACCAATTCAGATAGCTTTTGTTTTGCCTCAAATAATCCGATTGTACGCATGATGCTGGCATTGTACCTCACATCTAGATGAATCTTCTAGATGGTTACTTTCTCACAAAATAACATCGATCTGCACAAAAAACACTTGCGATCGGATATTTAGGTGAAGAACTCGCCTTGGCACACGAGACGTGCTGGACCTTCGAGTAACAAAGCGTCAGCTCCATCCCAATGGACGACTTGTTTGCCTCCGGGAGCCTGAACCTCAACCGGAGAGGCGACATACCCACGGTGAATACCGGCGATGGCGGATGCGCAGGATCCCGTGCCCGACGACTGAGTCTCTCCCGCTCCACGTTCGAAGATGCGGAATTCTATTCTGTTAGGTCCGAGCACCTTCACGAACTCCACGTTTGTTCCCTGGGGGAATTCGCGACCCTGGCCAATCGCCTCTGCGCGAGCTTGCCATCCGCCGGGGAACTGTTCGACGAACTCCACGAAATGCGGATTCCCGGTTGAAATCACGAGCCCCTTCGCATTTCCGCCGGGAACAGAAATGGTTTTCTCCCCCAGCACTTCAGCATGTCCCATCTCGACGGCAAATTCGAATTCGTGCTCTGAGCGGCGGAGAAGCATGCACTCCTTTTCTCCGGCGGCGGTCAGCACGCGAACTTCAGAGCCACCGCGCGTCTCTACCACCCATGCGGCAACGCAGCGAGTTCCATTTCCGGAGATCTCCGCCTCTGAGCCGTCGGCATTGAAGAGTCGAGCAATCACGCGACCATCTGCTTCGATGCTTACCCACTCGACACCGTCAGCTCCGACACCGCGATGCCGATCGCAGAGTCGTCGAGAGAGACCGGCTGGATCGTCACTCATATTTGCCGACTCGACAATGAGGAAGTCATTGCCGCAGGCCTCAGCTTTAAAAAAGGGGATGGACTTTGGACTCATTCCTCAGAAACCGCATTAAAGGTGGAGATGCTCTCGAAATCCGGAGCCAGTTTGAGGGCGGCCTGAAGCTTCTCGTGCTCTGGTAGCGTACAAGTAATGGTAAACGTCACACGCGATAGATTTTGCGATCGGCCAACTTGGAGTCCCTGCATCGAGAGACGGTGATCCTCGATTAGTTCATTGAGCTCATCGAGAATCTTGGGAGCGCTCTCACCTTTGATCTCGTAACTCATAGTCAGGCTCTTCAATCCGAGCTTGGCTTCGATCGAGCCGAGAACGAGCAGTGCGAGAAGAATAATGGTTGTCGCGAACGTAGCCAGCAGGTAATGACCCGCACCGGCGGCAATACCTATCGATGCGACCACCCAAATCGTGGCCGCGGTAGTAAGTCCTGAGACTCCCCCCTTCGCATGAAGAATTGCTCCCGCTCCAAGAAAGCCCACGCCTTGAACTATGTTTGAGGCGATGCGGGTGCGATCGGCAAGGCTTGGATCGGGAATGATGTCCGATAGAATCGTGAACATCGCCGCTCCGAAACAGATAAACATATTGGTGCGGATGCCTGCGCTCTTGCGGTGAATCGTCCGCTCCAGACCAATCAATCCGCCCAGTAACCCCGCGAGCAGCAGGCGCGCGACGCTCGAGGATAGAAACATCATGTGTTTCCATTGGAGGTCGGACATGTGAGACAGCGGTTGCATGGGAGAACTCGCGATTCTAGCAAAGCCGCTGGGTTGGAGTTTGAAGGACGGGATTGTGAGGCTATTCAGCTGCAACGTAGAGACGCAGCATGCTACGTCTCTACCCTGCCCCACGCCTATTCGTATCGAAGCGCTACCGTTGGATCCACTCTCATGGCTCGATGTGCTGGAACGTAGCAGGCAAACAGGGCAACACCGCACAAGAGCAGAGCGACTGCCGTGAATGTTAGAGGGTCGCTTGGTTTAATTCCGAACAGCATGTGCGAGAGCAACCTCGTCAACCCAAGGGCAGCGATCACCCCAATTCCGAGTCCAACCAGCGTCATACGAGCGCCATCGTTCAAGACAAGGCGTAATACGTCGATGCGTTGGGCACCTAAAGCCATCCGGACTCCGATTTCCTGCGTTCGCTGTCCCACCAAGTAAGAGAGCACGCCATAAATTCCTACGCTGGCCAGCAGCAGGGCAATTCCGGCAAAGACGGCAAGCAGAGTCATCGCGAAGCGTTTTTGTCCGATCGAATGAGCGACGATCTGCTCAAGCGGCTCCGGAGAGAAAACGACGAGTTCTCCACTAGCGTCGAGCAAGCGTTGGCGCATTTCTTCAAAGGACGGCACGCCCGGTCGCGTGGTGCGCAGATAGACATCGGAGGCCAATCCTCCACGCTTGAGTGCGCTGTCGGGTACCTGCATGATGGGCTCGTACATCTGCGCATGCAACGGACTCTTCGCGTCAGAATCCAAGCCCCACTGGTTCACGTGGGCGACAACGCCGACGATCTGCGGATTCGGAGCCTTGTCAGGATCATTCGGATCCGTGTTTACGTTGATGAATTGCCCGATGGGCTCCTCGTCGGGAAAATACTTTTCGGCAAAACTTTCATCGATGACCGCCACTCTCGGAGCGTGCTCGTTGTCGGCAACGGTAAAGAACCGTCCACGCTTGAGCTGTATCTGCATGGCCTTAAGGTAATCAGGCTCGACAGCGTAGTGCAGCGTCATGGGCAGTTGGCTTCGTGGGGGCATCGGCCTGCCGACTATCCAGAAGTAATCGTCGTTGTCCGACTGCATAACGGTAGCTCCCCAACTGAACGACACTCCTTCAACGCCAGGAAGGGACGCCAGTTTGTCATGAAGTTGCCGCTGGTTAGAGCGAATGAGATCTGGAGACTTGCCTTTATAAGAAGCCGGTCCCGAAAAGGAAAAAGTCATCACATTGCGGGGATTAAAGCCAGGATCAAGCCCCCAGAGCACGAACAACGTTCGAATCATCAGACCGGCTCCAATCAGCAACACCACCGCGAGCGCCATTTCGGAGATGACGAAAATGCCTTGTGCGCGGCTACGACCGGCTGCCAAAGTGCGGCCACTCTCCTTTAACGTGGAG
This sequence comes from Terriglobales bacterium, assembly GCA_035567895.1. NCBI lineage: Bacteria > Pseudomonadati > Acidobacteriota > Terriglobia > Terriglobales > Terriglobales bacterium. Next base: position 101,507 of record DATMPC010000070.1, read on the forward strand.
CCAACGTCGAAACGAGATGTCTTCCAGGCTGGAGCAAGTCCAAAAGCGATGCCAGAAACGACAGAGACAATGAGCGTAAACCACAGAACGCGCTGATCGAGTCCGATATCCTCCGCACGAGGCATGGTAACGGGCATGGCAGCAATTGCAGCCGCGGTCCCGAACTTCGCCAGAACCAGTCCGAGCGCACCGCCCAGGAGCGCGAGCAATACACTTTCGGTGAGCAGTTGGCGGATTATCCGCATTTCGCCCGCCCCAAGAGCTATGCGTACGGCAAATTCACGGCTTCGGCCGGTAGCCCGCGCCAGCAGCAGATTCGCCACATTCACGCAGGCAATCAATAGCACGAACAGTACGGCGCCGAGAATCACCAGAAGCACGGGACGCATATCGCCAACCATCTCGTCTTTGAGGGTAAGTAAGTAAGCCCTGTTACTCCCGTTGACATCGGGATAGACAATCGCCAACTCGCGAGATACGCGGTCCATATCCGCACGAGCCTGTTCGAAGGTGACTCCAGATTTCATGCGGGCTATTCCATCCAGCCCCCAGCCTGCAGCGCGATTGTTGTGAAACTGCGGCTCATTGAATTCCCCAACCGGGACATAGACCTCGTTTGCCGGCCCTCCCCGCTGAAAGTTCTGAATGTGTAAATGGAAGCTCGACGGGACCACTCCAATGATCGTGCGACCAACATCATTCAGAACCATGCGCTGCCCAATAATGTTGGGATCAGCTCCATACCTGCGCTTCCACAGGGCTTCCGTGATCATTACGGTTGGGTTGGCGCCTAGCCGATCTTCGTCACCGGAGAAGGTGCGTCCCAAAAGAGGATTCACTCCGAGGATCTCAAAGAACCCGGCCGAGATCATCTCTCCATGCAGATGCTCGGGTTCCCCATGTCCTGAAAGATTGAATCCAGCTTGCCGGTATACGGCCATCGCGCTGAAGCTGCGATTCATCCTGCGCCAGTCTTCGAAGTTCGGATATGAAATCGAACCGTTCTTGAAGTTGGGCATTTCGGTGAATAAGGAAACCAGTTGCTCCGGCTGCGGGAAAGGCAGCGGATTGAGCAATACGCCATTCACGACTGAAAAAATGGCGGTATTTGCACCGATACCCAGTGCGAGCGTCATAATTGCAATGAGCGCAAAGCCCGGCGACTTGACCAGCATGCGAGCGCCGTACCGCAAATCTTGCCAAAAAGCCTCGAGAGAGGCTCCCGACCACATTCCACGTGTCGCTTCCTTCACCTGCATAACGTTACCGAACTCCTTGAGGGCGGAATTGCGGGCATCGGGAACACCCTGCCCATTTTGGATCCGATCTTTCGCTGCCATGTTCAGATGAAATCGAATTTCGTCGTTCAAATCGGAATCTTTTTGTGGCCTGTCGAATAAAGACATTCGATTCTCCGATTGAGAGCAGTTCGCGTGCGGACGATTGAAGTTTTTACTCCGTGCGAACCGGATTCAGCACTGCCGCAATCGCGTCCGACATCTGCGTCCAGCGGGAGCGTTCTTCGGTGAGTTGCTTACGCCCTGCCGCCGTAAGCTGATAAAACTTCGCGCGCTGATTGTTCTCAGTAAGCTTCCACTCCGACTTGATCCACTTCTGCTTCTCCAGGCGATGCAGCGCGGGATAGAGCGATCCAGTATCGACCTGAAGAACATCTCCGGAATGCGTACGGATCACCTGGCTGATGCCATATCCGTGCTGCTCTCCCCACATCAAGGTTTGCAGAATCAGGAGATCAAGCGTGCCCTGCAGCAGTTCAATGCGGTTTTGATAACGAGGATTCAATTCAGCTCCAGGAGGTAGTGCGTCTACATGATGGTTGTAGACGCTCTACGTCCCTTTCGGTTAGCACGTTCTGCGCCGAACAGCAGTTAGATTGATTTTTGCGGGACTTAATGAGCCTGGATTGGCAGACGAGCGGTCAGTCCCCGGATTTTGTCCCCGGATTTCCTCCGAGGAGCATCACCTTCCTGGCTATCGCCAGCGCCAACAACAGCGGTTGTTGTTGGCGCTGGGTTCCCTCTCTCAGTAGAGCAACGGATTGTGAAAATATTTTTTCCTTGCTTTGTAACCCGTTCAGCAGACTAAGGCGAAGAATTCGTAGAGCAACGGATGAAACTTGCTTTCTCCTGATCTCTTGCGCCATCATGCAGAGGTGCGCATCAATCCCACTTTAGGAAGTGAGCTACCGGCTACTTGCCGCTGGCTGATGGCGGCGCGTCATGGAGTAATGGGAATCCCATCGCCATGCCAGGGCGATCCCATCCAAATCCCATCTAATTTTGTGGGATGTCCCACGGTGATCCCATCGGGCGCGTGGGATTATCCCATCGTGATCCCATGCCTGCGATGGGATCTCGATGGGATCTCGACGCCTAAGTCCTTTCGATCATGGGATCGGGGGGGAAATGGCTGCCGGCATCCGGCCTTCGGCTGCTTCACGCGGGACCGTGCGCTGCAAATACTCTGACGGCGGCTGAAAAATCCCGGAAAATCCTCGGGGCAAACCTCGGGCAAACACAAGATGTTCGATTGCTTGGATGTGGGCAATCGAAGACGTTGCGTTACGGCCAAGGTTGATCTTGGGCCAAGTCCTTTGAACGTTTGAACGTTGAATTTGGGCGAAAGGGTGAGGGGTACGGCGTTTGCAGATCGGGCTTCGAAATTCAAATGTTGCAGCCGTGGAATTGGGCGTGAATTCCACGGCTACTGTTGCGACTGCACGCTTCGAATTAGTCCCGCACTGCCGCTTTGGCTTCGCCAAAGTCTTTGCGCACGGCGGAGATGAACTGCTCCGAGCCGGTTGGTGGGCGGATGGAACCGTTCAGAATGTTCTCGAAGTCAAGGTCTTTTCCATAGAACGTGCGCGTGTCGCCGCCGTTCTGCTCAAACCAGCTCCCTTTCAGCGAAATGCCTGCGAACAATCCGCGCGAGCGCGAGTAAGTAAGGATTTCGGAATGCATGGCGATATTGGTATCCGCAGCGGCGGTTCTGCCGACCGGACCAGCAGAAGCAGATGCGTCAGCGCCAAGCTTTATCTTGTGGGCCATCAACGACTGCACTCCGCGCTCATTCATGAAAAGCATGACGACATCGACGGCTTGACCACCGATCTGCAGCCCAAACGTTCCGCCGCCGAGCCGGTAGAACGCGGGAGCGCTCCAACCCTTGGCGGTTTTGCAGGTGACAACACCTTGACCGTACTCGCCTCCAAAGCCAAAGCCGGCTTTCATCATCGTGGGAATGACTCCAACGCACTCAGCGTTGGCCAGAATCTCCTGGGGAACACCCTTGTCTGGCGCCGAAGTGATTTGGTCGAGGATGGTTCCTGCTTTGTTGAGTCGTTCGCGGAGTTTCTCGCGATCTCCTTCGTCCTTCGCAAAGCACAGCGTCGTCAGAAGGATCGATGCGGAGATTAGAGAAATTAGTCTTGTTGTCAAAGTGTTACCTCGCTTATCTATTTCGACTGCACTTCTCGGGCCTTAACTGCGCCGAACACGAAAGTTGAGGGACTCACGCTGGAAGCAACTTTTTTTCACAGCCCGCCAAGTTCACAAGAGGCCGGTATCGTCGCTCCGAAACGTCCACCCTTGTAACTCTGCTCAATCCGTTCAACAACTTAAGGGAGTGTTAATGATTGAGTTATCGAGTTCGGAGGTTGGGAGCAATGATGCATCACCCTCTGACACAACGTTACTAAAAAACACTGCCCCTGAGGTCCACGACCTTCGTTATCTGACCCATGACAGTAAATAAGGTGTGTAATTCGGGCGAGGCTAGGCGCGAAATTTCCTGAGAAACCGAACTCAATGACGCCACGAAACGACATGGACACAGCCGATCCCCAGGCCACCGATACTCTCGAGGCGACCTCAGGCAACGGGACATTCGTCAGCGGCGGTTCTGCGTCCTCCACACATCGGTCACGTCGTGCCATTCGCATAGCGGTCTCACTTCCAGTAGTCGTCCGCGACCAATTTGGAGGACGTGAAGAGACGCGTACACAGTTTGTGATGGTTCGTGGCGCGGTAATCGCGACTACTTCCAACATCCGCGTTGGACACAAATTGACCGTACAGATCGCGAAGACTGGCAGAGCCGCAGAGTGCACGGTAACGAGTGTTGAACCGGACGGTCACTCGGCGGAAGTTGAATTTACGCGCGAGCAATCTGACTTCTGGCCAGTTCAGTTCCCGCCTGAAGATTTGAAGACGGATTCGGGCTCGTATCGACTTTCTGCGCCTGCGCAGTCAGGTCTTGCTTCACGACCATCCAGCTTCGCGGATACAGCGAGGCATGAAACGCGTGAATCACCGCTCCCTAGCCGCGGAAGCAACGAGTTCGTGAGTCTGGCAGACTCGATTGCAGGGAATTCTCTTACTGGCAACTCCTTCGGCAAAGCTGAGCCCAGCAATCCCGAAAAGTTTAGGCCCAGGTCTGCACCCGTTGACTCGGTCGCGCAGTTCCGTGCGGCGAATCGTGCGGCGCATCGACGAGAACAACGCACAAAATTCATGTACTCAATCCTGTCACTAGCCGCGGTGGCGGCGGCATTGATGGGAGCGCGTTATTGGATGGAGCATCGATCCGAAATAGCTGAAGTCAAACTTCCTCAGATGAGCCTTCCATCGATCTCCCAGGTTCAGCCTAAATCCAAGCCATCGGAAAAACCGACGACTCCGGCTCCATCGGTCCGCGAGCAACCTTCAGCCGAAACGGTAGCAACGGCACCGGCTCCGAGAACGGTGGAGACTCCGCACTCGACTCACGTGCCAGTGTCCTCCGAGACTCCGGCGCAGCTGGTTGCTCCTCCGGTTCCTCCCGAGGTTAGCCAGCCGGCAGAAACTCAAGTAGCAGTTCGCCACGAGGCTGCTTCGGCTTCCGCACGTAAGGCAGTAACGGTCGAGGATGCGGGGGAAGAGCCATCGGCGCTTCCGTTGAAAGTGGACGATAACAGTTCCCCTGTAACGAAACCGGAAGTCCTCAACGAGGTGGTGGCGCAAACTCCAATGAAGGCGGCTTTGTTAGCGCCGCAACCTGCACGCAAAGCCGTACCTGCAAAACTGCTTCAATCGGCGCCCGCACAATATCCGGCCATGGCTCGCCAGATCCGGGTCGAAGGCGAGGTCGTGATCAGCCTGGACGTGGACACATCCGGCAAGGTATCCGCAGCGAGAGCCGTCTCCGGACCTCCGATTCTGCGAACGGCGGCGCTGGACGCCGTGAAACGCTGGAAGTATCAGCCAGCGACATTGGGCGATCAGCCAGTGGTAAGCACGGAAGTCGTAAAGGTTCAGTTCAAGTTGAGATAGCGCCTCCGCGATATTCTCTTCAACGCAGCACCTCCCTTCTACTGCCGGGCGTGCCTTTCGTCCAGCCCCGCATCAACTCTGCCTGTGAACGAACCGTAAAAGTACTCGATCGTCAGTTTGAGTGCTCGCGTATCATGGACGGCCAAAACCAAACGTGTCTGAGGACCGCCAATGAAAAATCGCTGGTTATCTCTTCTGCTTTTCCTTACGTTCCTGCCCACCTTGTTCGCCCAGAAATCCGAAGCAACGCAGAAGGGAGCCAGAGTTGTCCCAGCGCCGAGTTCAGTCTCGATTGGCGGAGAGCCGGTAGTCATACTCAAGCGCCCCCAGAGCGTGAATCAGGCCAAACCGCAATTCCTCACCGCTACAGTAATACCGGGTCGAGGAATGGCAGTTCTGCAAATCACAGCCTATGTGCCCGGGAAAGGCGAGGTTGATGTTTTCACCGCGCCGTCACTTGGCGACGCAAAAGACCTGCTCGACAATCACGACGACAAGTTTGGCAACAAGGTTTTCACGATCGGCGGCGCGCTTCTTGTGCCCTATGCCAATCGCATCCGCGGCAAAGTCTCGTCGGACGGAAACGACATAACGACGAGCGTTGCTGGTCAAACGGTGCATTTGCCGGCTAACTGGAGCGGCAAGAATCCAGGCGCTGAAAAGCATGCGATGCATGGGCTGATGCTCACCTCGAAATTCGAGAATGTTCGCCAGCGAAGTACTCCTGACGCTTCCACTGTTTCCGGAATCTTTCACGCAGGCGATTGGAATGGTCACTGGCCATCGAGCACTGACATGAACGTGCGCGTCGCACTGAGCAATCAAGCAGTCGAGTTTACGGTCACGGCCAAGAATGTTGGCAAAGATCCCCTGCCCGTGGGCATAGGATGGCATCCGTACTTTGCCATTCCCAGCGGAGACCGCAAGCAGGCCCGCCTACATCTGCCCGCAGACAAAGTAGCCGGCATGAACAATTACGACGACGTTTTTCCTACCGGCGAAGTTCATCCGGTCACAATGGGTGACGGCAAGTACAATTTCACGGCACCGGATGGCAAGGCACTCGACGACGTCTTTCTGGACGACAACTTTCAAGACTTGAAGCGTGATGCATCTGGCAGCGCGACTTCCACGGTAACCGATCCTGCAGCCAAGTATGGAATTCGCATTCGTGCACTGTCACCAGAGATAAAGTCGATTCAGGTGTATTCTCCCCCGGATAAGAGCTTCGTAGCTCTCGAGCCGCAATTCAATTTGCCCGATCCATATGGGAGCGAGTGGAAGAACACGCCGACCGGCATGGTCGTCCTCAAGCCGGGGGAATCGACCACCTGGCGTGTGCGCCTGGAACTGTTCACACCAACCAAGTAGCGCGAACTGATTCAAAAAAGCCGGAAATTCACCTCAACATCGACGGCGACCGCCACTGGCTTGCCATCCTTCCGCGCAGGCTCGAATCGCCACTGCTTTACCGCCTCGATGGCTTTTTCATCCAGGCCCATGCCCAACGAGCGGACAACACGCAGACCGTGGGCTTTGCCATCCGGCGTAACGACCAGCGACAACACTACCGTGCCCTGATACTTTGCCTGGCGGGCCTCGGGCGAGTACTCAGGATCGAGCTTGTAGATTGCACGTGGAGCGCTCACTCCACCGCCAACACTGAATATGCCGCCACCGTACGATCCACCCATGCCGTCACCTACGCCGCCACCGAATCCGCTGCCAATACCCTGGTCGCCTCCGCTGCCAATCCCCGCACCAGATCCGGGCCCGTTCGAAAGAGGCCCTGCAACTGTGGACCTCGGATCTCCCAAATTGGGCAAGCGATTAGTAGGCAGATTTACCTGCGGAGGAACTATGACACTAGCCTCAGCAGCCAGCCGTGGATCTTCGTTCCGAATCACGACCTCCGGCGGCGCAAACTGCTCCAGCGATTGCTTAGGAAGGTGGCCCCGCGACGCCTCCAGCCTGTCATGATCGCCGCCACCGCCGCCTCCCGCTGCGGACTTGCTCGCATTGTCGAGAGCCAGGTAGTCCGACACCGGTGGCACTACAAGCGTCACCGCCTGTACTCTTTGGTCGCGATGCCGATCAATCCAAAGGCCCGAAGTGAGGATCAGAGCCAGTGCTACTGCATGCGCTGCCACAGAGATTGCGAAATTGGATCGGCGGGCAGCGTAGGTGCCCACTCCGGCACCGAAAAGCGTAGGAAGGACTTGTTCTTTCCCCGGATAGACTCGCTTTTGCGAGAACGACCCATTGCCGATCACGGCCGAAGCCATCACCTCAGGCCCGCTTATAGTTGAGCTTGCGAGAGCGCTCTCCATCAGGCTGACCCGGAGTTGCGAACGAAAGTCAGGGCGAGGCAGCGTGCGCAATTCTGCCGCAATGCCCAGCAGTTCGGCCACAGCAGCATCGACGTGAGAAATCGCTACATCGGAATCGGTGAACAGAACATCGATACCTGAATCAAGTTCTTCGATAAGTGCGAAATTAGACATACTTACTCCTCATCCGACCGCGCAGAGTTTGCAGAGCGCGGAACTGAAGCTGCTTCACTGCTCCCTCACTGCGTCCAAGTTCCTGCGCGATCTCACGCACGCATCGTTGATCGACGAAGCGGCGGATGATGACTTGCCGTTGGTCCGCAGGTAAAGCATCGACAAGCTGGGACAACATCGCGCGCTGCTCGGTGGCGGCCTCAATTCCGGCTTCTTCCAACTCATCGACCTGAACCTCTGGGCGCTTACCGAGCCGTTCCCAACGATCCGCCAGGACCTTGGCGGCGATGCCAATCAGCCAGGCAGCGAACGGCTTACCCTGCCACTCAAACCGCTGAATGCCGGCAAGCGCTTGATGAAAGATTTCCGCCGTTAGGTCCTGCGCTTCTTCGCGATCGCGAACGCGATATGCAACGAAGGCATACACGCGTTCGAAATTGGTCTCGTAAAGCTCAGCAAAGCGAAGTGGATCGCGCTGCGCAGCCTCAATCAGAAGCCGTTCGTCAGTCTCACACTCAAGAACCCTCACCTGTGTCTCCCCAGGGAACTGTGTCTTCATTGAGGTAATCCCCACAAACGGCCCAAACGTTACGGTTGGAGCTGCGATTATTTCATTCGGAGGCACGGAAAAGGCTTAGCCGTTGAAGTCTGCCCGCTTAACCCCTAGTTTTGAGCTTCAAGCTCAGCAGCTTAGAAGCGTACAAGTTACCGAGAGTTCCAGCCTTGCTACGATAGATAGATGGATTTGACCGTCTACACCGCGTTCTGGTGTCGCGATTGCCGTGAGGCCAAGAACTTCCTCAAGAAGCACAACATTCCCTTTAACGAAATCGATATCGAGTGCACACCGGGCGCCGTGGACGAGCTCGTGAAGAACGTGGGCAAACGTGCTATTCCCCAGTTTGTCATCGACGGCAAATGGGTTCAGCCCTATCGTCCAGGCCAAGGATTCCTCTACGAAGAAATGAGCGCCCTGCTTGGCGTGCAGGAGTAAGAGTCGATTCGCACAACAGTTCATTGGAAGCGGTGTGGTCGCGACGTAGCATGGTGCGTCTGTACGATGCGGTCGACGCTTCACTGCTCGCTGTCCACATGAGATCATCGACCGCTATCGCCGAGAACATCGCCTCTGTCCACGAACGAATTGCACGAGCCGCGAGCCGCGTTGGGCGGAGCCGTACCGACATCACTCTAATGGCGGTCACGAAGACTCAGCCCGTGGACAACATCATCGCTGCTTATGAGTCCGGTATCCGCAGCTTCGGAGAAAACCGGGTGCAGGAGTTTGCCTCGAAGAGTGAACCCCTTGAAAAGCTCAACGACGCCCAATTTGCTCTGATTGGGCGACTACAGTCCAATAAGGCTGGCAAGGCTGTCGGACTCTTCGCGGCAATACATTCCGTCGATTCGCTCCGCCTGGCCGAACGAATCAGCACGCTCATAGAACGTGCGTGCCGACCTGCTATGCCGATAGCAATCGAAATCAACACTGGCGATGCCGCCAAGGCAGGACTCAGTCCCGACTCTCCCGAATTAGAACAACTGCTGCGCGCAGCCGAACGACTGCCAGGGATAAGCATCAAGGGGCTGATGACAATCCCGCCGTTCACAGAGGATCCGGAAGGTGCCCGTCCCTATTTTCGACAACTACGGGAACTGCGCGACAGCATCACTGGGCGGAATTTGCCTGGAATCGGAACGGAACTGCTCTCCATGGGCATGTCGCACGATTTCGAAGTGGCGATTGAAGAGGGATCGACGTGCGTGCGCGTCGGTACAGCGATTTTTGGCGAGCGGGGCTGACCTGCTCGTGATCAGAATCCAACAATCGGGCGACGGCGTCACTTTCTCAGTAAAAGTTCATCCAAGAGCACGGCGCGAACGAATCTCCGGCGTACTTGGCGATGTGCTCAAGCTGGAGATCACTGCTCCGCCTCTGGAAGGCAAAGCAAATGACGCCTGTATCGATTTCTTCTCAGATTTTTTGAAAGTGCCGCGCTCCTCCGTTACCATAGCCGCCGGCCTCAAGAGTCGCAATAAAGTGATTCGGATCAGCGGCATCAGCCCAGCCGCCGTCGAGCAGGCATTCGCAACTGTACTGAAAACGCTTTAGGAACCGTGAGAGGAAGATCTGCGGTTGGCTTCACCTGATGACCCAATCATCCGATTACCCGATTAGTCAGCGCCTAAGGGACATCAAAGTTGGTTTTGAACGACCGTTTTGGGTCGCCAACATCACTGAACTCTTCGAGCGGCTTTCCTTTTACGCCGCATTCGCCTCACTGGCTCGCTACCTGCACGAAACCCTCATGTTCCCAGTGCAGCAGGCCAGCAGCCTTACTGGACTCTTCGGCGGTTTGGTATGGTTCTTAGCCGCATTTGGTGGAACGGTGGCCGACCGTCTCGGCTTTCGTCGAGCCCTTTCCGTCGCATATCTGATCCTGAGCTGCTCGTATTTTCTACTGGGATCGCTTGGCGCTCCCTGGCTCGCACCTGTACGCGAGCACATACCTCTCGTGGCTCTCGTGACATTTGTTCTCATTCTCCCCGCGCTGGGCATCGCCTTGGTAAAGCCGTCGATCGTAGGCACGACAGCGCGAGCTTCGAAGGATAACGTCCGCTCGATCGGCTACTCGATTTACTACACGCTAGTCAACGTAGGCGGCGCGGCCGGCCCATTGGTAGCTTCATGGGTGCATCAGCGAATGAGTGTCGAGAACGTTTTTCGTGTGGCGGCGCTGAGCGTCTTTTTGATGTTCTTCGCCGTATTGGTCTTCTTCCGCGAACCTCGGCAGCTAGGCGAGATTCAAGCCACTAGTCTGGGTGAGGTACTGAGAAACTTTTGGACTGTAGTCTCGAATCCACGCTTCATGCTTTTTTTGCTGATCTTTTCCGGCTATTGGATCGTCTATTGGCAGGAATTCATTATTCTGCCGCTCTACGTTCACGATTACATCAATCCAAAAACCGACACGGCATTGATGTTAAGTACTGGCCCACTAGTCGTGATCTTCCTCACCGTAGTCATCAATATCCTCACGCAAAAGATTCCTGCCTTCCGCGCGATCATTCTGGGTACGCTCATATCTGCGCTAGCCTGGATCGTGCTCATAGTCTTACCGTCGGTTCTTGGAGCCTACCTGACACTGGTCGTGGTCGCTCTGGGTGAAATCATTCAGTCGCCGCGATACTACGAATACATCTCCCGACTGGCACCTCCCGGACAGCAAGGGACCTACATGGGTTTTGCCTTTCTCCCCATCGGAATTGGTTCGTTCGTTGCAGGTGTATTTGGCGGAAAGTTGATCCACCACTTTGGTGAAGTCACACGCCAGCCTCAGGGAATCTGGTGGGCTGTCACCGGCGTGGGAGTTCTGACCGCACTTTTGTTGTGGGTGTACGACAGAACCTTAGCCCGCAGCGTCGCTTCGTCTGCCGGGGCCTAGCTATTCTCGCCGGATCCGCATGGTGCAGGTCTTGGCCTGCACTGAACTTATCGCCAGGCCCTGACGTAAGACGGATTCCCGCTTACAATGTAGGCAGGTTTCCCATGAGGATATTGGACATGTTTCAGGCCAGGCGAGCGTGGGTTCTTCTCTTGGCAGTGACTCTTGCCCACCTGCCAACTATTGCTTTTGCGGATGATAAGTTCTCGCATGTCGAATTTATCGTGGTGCGCGGCTATAACGGCAAACCCGTACGCAATGCCAGCGTTGTTCTTCATCCGGTAAACAAGGACGGGAAGCAATCCAAGAATGGCACGGAATTGAAGACTGACCCCGATGGAAAGGCCTCGCTGAATTATGTCCCCTATGGGAAAATGCGAATTCAGGCGATCGCTCCAGGCCTGCAGACGTACGGCGATGACATCGAAATCAGTCAACCGGAACATCAGATCACGATCAAGATGAATCGTCCGCAGGAGCAGTACAGCATCTACAAGTAGCTTTCGAAAACCATTACCTGCGAGTTGGATTAAAGATGAAACGGATTCTTCCGCTTATTTGTGTAGCACTGTTGGCAATCACAACATCGGCACAGTTCATGGACAAAGAGGTGCCTGCCTATCATCCGCTACCTCCCCCGAAAGGCGAGCAGTTAGCGCCCATAGCGTCTGCCACGCAGCTGGATCAGATGAACCTGAAGTACGATTTCCAGCGCCGCGCCTATCAGGCGGCGGCCAAGGTGCCGCGCGTTCTCTATCAGCTACCCTGCTACTGCTTCTGCGATCGCCATGCCGGACACAGCAGCCTGCGCACTTGTTTTGAGGGCGATCACGGCGCGCACTGCTCCACGTGCATGCAGGAAGCGTTCTACGCCTACGAAATGACGAAGAAAGGGAAAACTGCAAAGCAGATCCGTGAAGGCGTCATGCGCGGCGACTATAAGAACATCGACCTGAACGCTATGAACGGACCTCTGACCTAGCTGATTTGACGTAGCTTAAGAATACCGCGTATAAAAGCAAGTTTGCACCGAATGCGCCGGTTCGGTTGTGTGTTCGCTGCCGTGTTCACAGATAGCTCGATTTCCACAGCTAGTGCTCCTTCGTCCTAAGCGCTGGTGCGGAAATTGCACCGCCGGATGGACAACAGGGTGACAGAAAAACCTAAGAGTTCAGGACCTAAATCTAAGATAGAAAAGCCAGTTGGCCGCCAGTCCGGCCATGTGATTCAAATGCAGAAGGCATCCACCAGCAAAGCTCCTCCACCGCCCGACCCGAAATATACACAGGCTGTGCAAAACTACGAGTCAGGTTTGAAGGCCATCCAAGAGCGCAAGTTCGATAAGGCGAAGGGCCTGTTGGAGAAGGTGCTCGTTGGGCCGAGTAAGGAGCTGGCTGATCGCGCCCGCGTTCATCTCAACACCTGCAACCAACAACTCGCGCGCGGCACGACGTCGTTCAAGACTCTCGGAGAGCACTATGACTATGCCGTTTCCCTTGTCAATTCAGGTGAATATGAGCAAGCGCGAGAGCACATGGAGAAAATACTTAAGCAAAATCCCAAGGCCGACTTCGCGTTCTACGGCCTAGCCCTGCTGGATTGTCTGACCAACCGATCCGAAGATTGCCTGCGAAACCTCAATGATGCCATCAAACTAAACACTGCAAACCGCTTTCAAGCACGTAACGATCCTGACTTCAAGAACATGGCAGATGATCCTCGCTTTACCGAACTTCTATATCCAGAGGTTCCGCCCGAACCCGGACGCTGAAGCCCGTCCCGCCCGACACCATCGATCAAGACGCTGTGCCGAGTTCAAGGTTGAATTAGGATTGGACTGTGTCTCCCTCCAGTATCACTAAGAGCCGACCGGCGGACGAATCTACCGCACCCTCGGCGGAACGAGGCAAGGACAAGATGCAGCCTGGCACTCGTCCTCTCCGCGTGGTGGCGATTGGGGGCGGCACGGGACTCTCGACGCTTCTCCGAGGACTAAAGAAGTATGCACCGCATTCGAGTGCGATAGACGTTCAGCCGTCGACAACGACGAACAGCACTACCACGATCGGAGATCTTACAGCCGTCGTAACGGTGACAGACGATGGCGGTTCAAGCGGTCGGCTGCGCAAAGAGTTCAACATCTTACCCCCTGGAGACATCCGGAACTGTCTGGTTGCTCTTTCGGAAGACGAGGCGTTGCTCTCCCGGATCTTTCAGTATCGTTTTGAAACCGGCGGAGGACTCGAGGGTCATAACTTCGGAAATCTTTTTGTCACCGCGTTGACTGCTGTTACGGGAGACTTTGCCGAAGCCGTGCGGGAATCGTCGAAGATCCTGGCAACACGAGGCACGATCTTTCCTTCAACCATCGCAAACGTGCAGCTCGAGGCTCAGATGGATGATGGTTCGACGGTGTTTGGCGAGACGAACATTACCGCAAGCCGTCTCCACATTGTCCGTTTACGAATGGTGCCGGAGAACGCCAAACCTCTGCCGGAGACGCTGGAGGCGATATCCAAAGCCGACATGATCACCATAGGACCGGGCTCGTTATTCACAAGCCTAGTACCTAATTTATTGGTTCATGGAATTCCAGAGGCCATAGCGGCTTCCAGAGCCATCAAGGTTTATGTTTGCAACCTGATGACTCAGGCCAATGAAAGCCTGGGTTTGTCCGCCTCCGATCACATTCGCAAGCTCTATGAGCATGCAGGAGCCCCGATTTTTGATTATGCGGTCGTGAATACGGCGCCCATTAGTGAGTCGTTGCAAGCCAAATACGCCTTGGAAGGCGCGAGCCGCATCGTGGTGGACCGAGAAAAAATCGAAGGCCTGGGCGTGCGCTGCATTACAGGCAACTTTGTCGATGAGGGTAACGTGGTGCGGCATGCCACCGATCGAGTCGCCGCCGAGTTGTTGACGTTGGGCGTCAAGACCAGGACCGCGTAACTTATAGTCCCAATCAGATGAGAACATTCTTCGCGTTTCTAGTCCTAGTTCTGTCTCCTATTACGGCGGTTGCATCGACTGACACCGGTCTTCAGACCAAAATCGAAGCCCTCGCGGCTCAACATCGGGGAAAACTGACTCTGTATGCCGTGAACTTGAGGAGCGGTACATCGGTTGCGATCAATGCCGACACACCTGTCCCCACCGCTTCTGTAATCAAACTTCCCATTTTGGTCGAAGCGATGGAGCAGGTGAAATCCGGCAAGCACAAACTTTCCGACAAGCTCACGCTGCGGAAGGAGGACATCGTCCAAGGCTCCGGCATTTTGCAATTCTTCGACACGCCGCTCTCCATAACCTTGAAGGACGCGCTCACTTTCATGATCGTTGAAAGCGACAATACGGCCACGAACCTTGTGATCGATCAGATTGGTATCAAAAATGTGAATGACCGCGTCGCTTCCATGGGGCTGAAAGACACTTATCTCTACAAGAAAGTTTTCAAGCCCGCCGTGGGGCCGATGCCTCCGGACCAGAAGAAGTTTGGCTTGGGCAAGACGACTGCGAAAGAAATGGGCGAGGTAATGGAGAGTATTGTACGTTGCGATATAAAGGGTCCGGCGCTATGTGACGCGATGCTGTACATGCTGCGCAACCAGCAATACCGGAACCTTGTCCCCCACTACATTGAGACGTCCGACACTTCCGAAGGATTGTCGCTCATCGCCAACAAGACGGGTTCTTTAGACGAAGTTCGTAATGACGTCGCCGCAGTCTATTCCAAGAATGGACCGATTATTATTTCGGCTTTCACCTATGACAATCAGGACAAGAGCTGGAACAATGACAATGGCGCCGAGATGCTGGTCGCTCGCATCGCCCAACTCATCATGGAAGCATGGTCCCCGCAAGGACTCGCAAAGGAGATTCCGGGCGCAACTTCCGGTCCGTGATCGGGTTAATCGGGCGAGGTGCGTGTGCGGCAGCGAACAAAAAGTCGTATGATGTGCCGGACAAGCGGTCCTTGTTTCCCAAGGTGGCTCAACATGCGCGGTCTGATTTCTTCCCTGCTGCTCTGCACAACTCTTGGATTTGCCCAAAATTCGACGAACGAGCCTGCTCCCTCAAAGACACTTACCGTCCCCGCAGGACAGAAGCTGCTGATGCAGCTCAAGAGCGGCATAAACACGAAGACAGCCAAGCCTGGCGACGGCGTGTATATGGAAACCAACTTTCCTGTGAGCATCGACAACACAATGGCAATCCCGGCAGGCACCTATGTCCAGGGAGTGATCGACAACGTAAAGCGCTCTGGCCGTGTCAAAGGGCGCGCTGAAGTCTTATTTCATTTCACGACGCTGATCTTTCCCAGCGGCTATACGGTTTCAGTTCCCGGATCGGTAAACGACGTTCCTGGGGCTGACAACGGACGGGTCATCAACAAGGAAGGAAGCGTACAAGCCGATGGCAGCAAGGGCAAAGACGCGGGCACCATAGCCGGACCGGCGGCTGAAGGCGCAATCATCGGGGCGCTCGCACGTGGCGGGAAAGGGGCCCTGCTCGGTAGCGGTATCGGTGCCGTTGCCGGGATCGCCGAGGTGCTGTTTACTCGTGGCAACGAAATCAACTACCCCGCAGGAACTGCGGTTGAGATGGTCTTGCAGCGCCCGATCACCCTCGAACAACCCCGCATAAGTGAAGCCAAATCGGAGTATGTTCCGCGACCAGGTCCAACGCGATTGGAAAAACCCAAGCTGACACCGGAACCTTCCCCGCGCTGATTCCGACCGAGCAACCCCCGTGAGCAATCGGCCTTCACTGTAGTCCAAACACTGCATTCACGTGAGCAGTGACTCTGATCTTACTGGCCTGAAAATCCTCTGTGGGGGCAGGCGCTTTTGCCTCCATGCCTGCCATTGCGACTCGCGCATACGGCATGACTGGGATCGCCTGTTGCGTGTCCACTGCAGCCGACAATAGCGCCCCTAACTGTCTTCCGCTCGTCTTGGCCAATGTATCTGCGTAGGTTCGCGCACGCGAGTAGGCTTTGTCGATGGCCTTCTGCTTGGCTGAGTCGATTTCTTCCAGATCGTAGCTCATGTTCTGGCCTGTGATGCCGCCAAGACCAGCCAGCGCTTCGGTTACGGGACCAATCTTGTTGAAGTCCTTTAGCTTGATCGTCACGTTCGTACCGACGCGATATGCAACCACTTTCTGTTTCGGATTCTTGTAATCAATGATTGGATATGAACTGTAGCGCGAAAGCTCTACCGTTTTGGGATCCACACCGGCGCTGCGCAGAGCCTGGCGCATCTGCTCAGCGAGTCGGCTGGCGCTCTCGAATGCCGCCTGCGCGGTATTTTCCTGGGCTGAGAGCGAGCAGGTGATCACGGCGGTGTCTGGAGCTGACTCGAATTCTCCATCCGCCCCCACAGAAACCGAGTTCGGCAGGAATCCGGGACCACGACCTTCCTGCGCAAAAGCAGCAAAGCTTGCAAGCAATAGAACGACTATTGCAAATTTCAAAAGGACCTCCTATTGAGCTGAGGACTCAATCTTAGAACGTCGGACAGTCATCCGCTTGCAAGGCGTCGCTTACACTGTCGGAGTGACGGATCTACCCCAGACGCACGGCTTTGAGGTGATAGGCCAAGCCGTCCCCTGCGTCGTACGCCGGGGCCCTGGATATTCTGGACAACGCGCTCTGGCTATCCTCAATCACGGCTGCGAGCAAAAAGCGTTTCCCGGTGCAGCGTTCGCGGTCTTGCGCAATGGAAGTACCGTACTTCAGGGAGCCGTCGGAAGGTTCACGTATGACGAAACCTCTCAGGACGTGACGCTCACCACAATCTTCGACATTGCGTCAGTTACCAAGGTTCTGGCAACAACGTCGATGGCTATGCTGCTTTGTGAGCGCGGCAAGCTCAATTTGCAACAACGGGTATTAGAGTTCCTTCCCGAGTTTGAGCAGGCGGATAGGCGTCGTAGGCTGGTGACAATTGAGATGTTGCTGGCTCACTCGTCAGGATTGCCAGCCTACGTGAGACTCTTTGAGCGGACCGGAGATCGTCAGTCCCTGTTGCGTTTGGCGCTTGAAGTTCCCCTTGAACAAGATCCAGGAACCCATCCTGAGTACAGCGATATCGGATTCATCATTCTCGGTGAGTTGCTGGAACGGATTTCACGGGAGTCGCTGGATTCTTTCTGCTCGCGCGAGATCTTCGCTCTGTTGGGAATGCGATCGACCTGCTTTCGCCCGAAAGCGGAGCTACGAAGCAGCATTCCACCCACTCGCAACGATCAAGACTTTCGTCATCGCGTAGTTCAAGGCGAGGTCCATGATGAAAACGCAAGCGCGATGGGTGGTATCTCGGGACATGCAGGACTGTTCTCGAATACAACCGATCTAATGCGCTTTTCGTCCAGTATGTTGGGGTTAGGAACACAATTGTTTCGCGCTGAGACGATCGATGGTTTTACGCGCAGGAGAACCACTCCTTCTGGAACATCCAGAGCGTTGGGTTGGGACACGCCGTCTTCTCCATCGCAGTCGGGCAAGCATTTTTCTCCACGATCTTTCGGGCATCTCGGCTATACGGGCACATCGCTGTGGATCGACGCCGAGCGGAACATTGCGATCGCCCTGCTCACCAACCGCACATGGCCGGGCAATCAGTCACAGCTAATCAAGCAAGTCCGGCCGGCTTTTCATGACGCAGTCATGGAGGAAATGCTTAAGATCTCATGATGCCGATGTGACAATGTTCAAGAACCTAATGACTGAAAATCGAATGGCCACGCCCCTTCAATCTCTCACAACGGAACAACAAAACCTCGCCTCGCAGGCTCTGGACACGAAGTCGGCGCTTGAGATCGCAACCATCATTAACAATGAAGACTCCAAAGTCGCGGCCGCAGTGAGCCAGGCCCTGCCCCAGATTGCTCGAGCGATTGATGCGATCGCGGATGCCTTGTCTCGTGGTGGACGATTAATCTACATCGGCACCGGAACCAGCGGTCGCATTGCTGCGCTCGATGCCGCTGAGTGTCCACCGACCTTCAGCACCGATCCCAAGCAAGTCCAATTCGTGATTGCCGGCGGAGAGAAAGCCCTCGGGCGAGCGGTAGAAGCAAACGAAGATTCACCCGAGCTAGGTCAGCGCGACATCGCGAAACTCAAGCCCTCTAAGAAGGACGTCGTCGTGGGTATCGCCGCAAGCGGTCGCACACCCTACACCATCGCGGCAGTTGAGTACGCAAAGAAAAAAGGCGCGAAGACCGTGGGCGTTTCGTGCAATTCCGATTCTCCTCTATCGCAAGCTGTCGATATTGCCATTGCGGCCGAAGTTGGGTCAGAGGTGATCTCCGGCTCCACGCGGATGAAGGCAGGGACGGCTCAAAAGATGATCCTGAATATGCTCACGACAGGCGCAATGACGCGGCTCGGCTATGTCTACGGAAATCTGATGGTCAATGTGTCGCCTAAAAACGAAAAGCTTGTGGAGCGCGCAATTACTATCCTCAGCAGGGCAGCCGATATCGACCGCGAGCGCGCAAGAGAGGCTTTGAGCAGATCAGGGAGGAGTGTCCCCCTCGCTCTCATTATGCTGAAGACGGGAGCTAGTCTAGCCAGCGCCAAACGCAAGCTAAAGGCGAGCGGCGGACACGTGCGGAGAGCAATCGACTCCTCCGGAAGTGCTAAGCCTTCCGACACAAGATGATCACGCGAATGAGGAAAACCTCGGATGTGCGACCAGCCTCGTGAGGTTAGAATCTAAACACCAACAATACTTCGCGCTGCTCCTTGCGGGTGGATAGCGAGCGTAAAACGCAACTTAACCGGATCCTGAACTCCCCCGACATGCAGGAACCACGACGCAAGGACGTAGCATCCGAAGTCCCTAGGTACTCAAGCAAAATGGATAAATTTGTCATTCGAGGCGGCAATCCCCTAGTCGGAACCGTGCGTGTTAGCGGCGCAAAGAACGCGGCACTGCCCGCCATGGCAGCTGCCATCCTCACTGAAGAACCAGTCATTCTCGAAGGCATCCCCGACGTTCGCGACATCCAAACCGAGCGCAGGCTGCTCGAATCGATGGGCGCCGAAGTCGAGCTCGGATACGGCCGCGCACACCATCGCACTAGCATCTGCTGCCGGAACTTGAGCAACCCGGAAGCCAAGTACGAACTCGTGAAAACGATGCGTGCCTCTACCCTCGTGCTCGGACCCCTCGTTGCGCGCATGGGAGTTGCAAGAGTGTCTCTGCCCGGCGGCTGCGCAATCGGCGCACGTCCAATCGACCTCCACATCAAGGGTCTCGAGAAGATGGGCGCGCAGATCACTCAGGAACACGGCTACATCGAAGCCAAGACCGATCGCCTCAAGGGCGCTCACATCGTCTTTGAAAAGATCACCGTCACCGGTACGGAGGATTTGCTCATGGCGGCGACTCTCGCCGACGGTGAGACCGTGATGGAGAATTGCGCTCGAGAACCCGAAGTCGCCGACCTCGCCGCTTTATTGAACAAGATGGGTGCCAGAATTGAAGGCGCCGGAACATCGACGATCCACGTCAAAGGCGTGGAGAAGCTAGGCGGAGCAAAGCACCGCATCATTCCCGACCGCATCGAGGCAGGGACTTTTGTTGTGGCGGGTGCAATCACCGGAGGCGACCTGATTGTCGCCGGATGCGATCCCACTCACATGAGCGCGCTCCTGGCAAAACTTCAGGAGTGTGGAGTCAAGATCAGAACCAGCGAAGACTCCGTTCGCGTGCAGGCCGATGGCAACCTAGCCGGCGCCGACATGGTTACCGAGGAACATCCAGGATTCCCGACCGATATGCAGGCGCAATACATGGCTCTTGCCACGCAGGCAGAGGGAACCTCGATCGTGACCGAGAACATCTTCGAGAATCGCTTCATGCACGCCCAAGAGCTCGTGCGCATGGGAGCAAATATCAAGATCGAAGGACGCCGAGCTATTGTCCGTGGAAAAACTCCCCTAAGCGCTGCCGCGGTGCTTGCTTCCGATTTGCGAGCATCGGCTTCTTTGGTCCTCGCCGCCCTTGTAGCTGACGGAGAGACAATCATCGATCGCGTTTACCACATCGACCGCGGATATGAGCGTATCGAAGAAAAACTGCGCGGTGTCGGCGCACAAATGAAACGCATCGGTGAGATGCTGCCAAAAAAGAATGGACAGCTGACAGGAGCAACGGCATAAGACAAGGGTTTCTGAACGTGTCAGCCTTTGACTTCTGTTGAAATTCTGATCTTCCCCGTCTTGATCGCTTTCTTCAGCGCTTCAAAGTCGCGCACTGTCTGTTCACCATAACGATCGGCGAACTCAGCCATGGCATCGTCGAGTTTGTTGCCCGCTCCGCAGTAACCGGCAAGTTGCATAGGATCACCAGAGCGCGCATGTCCTTTTGCTAGCACTTCCCCACACACTTTCGCGTACTCCGTCAAGCCATTCCCTTGCATCTGGCTGTCATCAATAGTCGCCTTGTGATCGCTTAGCTGTCGCACCAGGTAATCGCGACCACCCATCGACGTCCATCCCAAGAATGGATCGGAATAGGCTTGCATGCGTCGTTGCCCTTCCGCCACACGCTTTCCCTCATTGATGAAGGCTTGTGATGGGGAGAGGTAGCGTGCGTAGCAAGACGGAGCCTCTTCTTTGACCTGCAGGAATAGCGGATCGCGCTCGCCATTGCCGAAGCATAGAACGACGTAATCGCGCGTTCCCACGCTCCCGGTGCCAACAACTTTGAAAGCGACATCCACCGGGTGATAGCAGGAAAGAAATTGCTGACGTTCTGGTGAGAGCGTTTGCTGATAGAGCGCAAGGGCCGCGATCACCTGCCGGGCGACCTGTGAACGCACAGGTGCGAGCAACGGACGCTCGTCCTTAAACTTATGCTTTCCTCCAGATCGCAATGTTAGCCTTTCCAGATTGTGCTCCGGAGTAGAACGTTCGGCCTTGCGCAGCACCGCCTGCACGGGTCCAACCTTCACGTGCAACTGGAATTTTGTGAGGTCAAGGACCGTCATTTCCGAAAATCGCAACATCGCGGCGCAGTACGACTTGATGAAAAGTCGCACCGCGTCTTTGCATGTCTTCTTCTCGTGACCCGACTGCTGTCCGGCGAGAATCAGGCTGGTCGACAGCCGCTTCAAGTCCCACTCGAACGGCCCGTGCACGGTCTCGTCGAAGTCGTTGATGTCGAAGACCAGGTGGCCGTCGGGCGCGGCGTAGGCACCGAGGTTTCGAACGTGGGCGTCGCCGCAGATCTGCGCTTCCAAGCCACAATGCGGAATTGAGGCCAGGTCAGCTGCCATGATTGAAGCGGCGCCGCGAAAGAACCCGAAGTGCGATGCCGCCATACGCGCCATCTTGATCGGCATGAGATCGCGCAGGCGCCCACGCGCACTTACAAGCAACATTTGTACGACGTCGCGCCGGGTCTTGGAGGCTTTCCACTCACCGTGATCCGCACGGCGTACCCTCTTGCGGTACTCTTTGCCCCTGGCAAAGCGTTCTCCGGGTGTAAGTGCAACCGCGCCGAGCTTGTGCATGTTGTAGAGAGAAATTCTATATCGGCAGATTTGACACGAAACCGGTCAAGGTAGCCATCAACGCTCTGCGTCCGCCCGACCTTCGGTTAGACCAGCGTCCACATCAACTCTCAGCGTTATTTGGGACTCATCTTCAGCGCGCAGCACCGTCGCGACTGACACCAACACCAATACTGCCGCAGCAATCATCAACACCGGCAGACGTTCTCGGAGTAGTAGCGCTCCTTCCGCCATCGCGACTATGGGTACAACCAGATTGATAGTCGAAAGCTGATACGCCTGCATTTTTCCCAACAGCCAGTAATAGACGGAGAACGTGATTACCGAGCCGAAGATGGTCAGGAACACAAGCGCAAGGATGCTGGTCGAATTCCAGTCTGACCCACGGCCGCGCTCCGCCATAAGACTCGCGATACACAACACAACAGCTCCGACGCAGAATTGCACCGCCGTTCCCAGCAGAGGACTTACATTGCCGATCTCACGTTTGGCGAACACCGAAGCCCACGAGCTGCTGATGACTGCCCCAATCACAGCTCCACCTCCAAGCAGCAGATACCGCGAGACCGAGAGCTCCGTATAAAACAGCGTTGCCATGGCTCCCAACCCGAGCAACATGGCGAACACTGCACGCCGTGGCACGTGCGTGCGAGTCATTAGCGGAGTAAACAGTGCAACGAAGAGCGGACACGTGGAGAAAAGTACCGCTGTCATCGATGAGCTGATGCGATACTCGGCCCAGAAGAGCAGTCCGTAAGGCAAGCCCATCATCGTGATTCCGAGGATCAGGAGTGCACGCCATTCCCTTGAGCTGAGACTCAGGGTCCTAGCTCGCACCAGTGCGATCCCGAGCAAGATGATTGCAGCCAGAAAGAATCGGATTGCCGCTGCACGTATGGGCGGAACATCGCGTACGAGCAGTCGAATCGCGCCCCATGTGCTGCCCCAGATGAGGCAAATCAGGGCGTAGGCGAAATAGTGTTTGCGCGTCAGACTAGGCATCGTACCCGGTTGGCTATTAGAGCTTGAAACCAAGAACTCAAAACAACAAGAGGAGACTCGCGTCTCCTCTGTTGCTCTACTTATGAGAATAACCCTCAGTGCCTTCCACCACCACCGCCGCCGCGGTTGCGATCACCACCGCGTCCGCCGCGTCCATGATGCCGACGGCCTCGGCCACCGCCCGGAGGACGGCCACCACCTTCACGACGTCCTCCCTGGCGCTCGCCTCCCGGGGCCGCATGCGCTGGCTCGCCTTCTGCGCGATTGAAGTTAGGCTCATCGTCGCCTTCGGTAAAGTCAGCGCCTCCCTCGATGGTGATGCTTTCGCCTCCATTGGGACTGGGTGGCTCAGGATGGGGTCCGGCTCCATCGCCGTCAGGACCGGCTACTCCGCCTGCTTGAGCTCCCATCTTGGCGCGCTGTTCTCGCAAGATTGCCTTGCGGGACAGCTTGATGCGATTGCCTTCGATAGCCAGCACCTTCACCAGGATTTGATCGCCTTCATGCAGCTCGTCGCGTACGTCCTTGATGCGATGTTCGGCGATTTCGCTGATGTGCAATAACCCGTCCGTCCCCGGGAAGATTTCGACAAACGCGCCGAAATCGGCGAGGCGGACGACCTTCCCAAGGTAGGTCTTTCCCACTTCGGGAGTTGCCGTAATGTCTCCGATGATCTGGAGAGCTTTGCTCATCATCGCTTCATCGCTGGAAGCGACATTGACCTTTCCAGAATCCTCAACGTCAATCTTCACACCGGTCTGCTCGACGATTCCGCGGATTACCTTGCCTCCGGGACCGATCAGGTCACGAATCTTGTCCACCGGAATCTGCAGCGTCTGGATGCGTGGTGCGAACTTCGACACCGCGCTGCGCGACTCTGGGAGCGCCTCATGCATTTTGCCGAGGATAAACAGCCGTCCCTGACGCGCTTGCTCGAGAGCCTCACGCATGATCTGCCCGGTAATGCCGGGAATCTTGATATCCATCTGCAGCGCCGTGATTCCCTGCTGGGTCCCTGCGACCTTGAAGTCCATGTCGCCGTAGTGATCTTCAGCGCCTGCGATGTCCGTCAGGATGGCGTAGTCGTCGCCCTCCTTCACCAGACCCATCGCTACACCCGCGACCGGGGCCTTGATGGGCACTCCGGCGTCCATGAGCGATAGGGTCGCGCCGCAAACCGATGCCATTGAGGAGGAGCCATTCGACTCGAGAATGTCGGAGACAACACGCATCGTGTAAGGCCATACGGCTTCATCCGGCAACACCGCGGTCACCGCTCGTTCTGCCAGGGCACCGTGACCAACCTCTCGACGTCCCACTCCCGTCATGCGTCCGGTCTCACCAACCGAGAATGGTGGGAAGTTGTAGTGCAGCATGAAGTTCTTTTTCTTCTCACCTTCAAAGTTCTCCAGCCGCTGAACGTCGTCGGAAGTTCCCAAAGTGGTTGTCACCAGCGCTTGAGTTTCGCCACGGGTAAAGATGGCGGAACCGTGAGTGCGCGGAAGCACACTGGTTTCGATGGTGATGTTGCGGATCTCGTCGAACTTACGGCGATCGGGACGGATGCGATCCTTGGTCACCTGCTCGCGGAAGAGCCGCTCGCGCAACACTTCGAAGTAGTGCTCAAGTTTTTCCGCGGCAGCTTCATCGCCTTCCGGCAGCTTCGACTTGAGCTCTTTCTTGATCTCCGCGACCTTCGTATAGCTCTCGATCTTCGGATACTTCTTGGTGTCGAGCGCATCGCTCAGGCGGTCGCCTATCTTCGACTTGAGCTCGCGGAAGTACTTCTCGTCGAACTCCGGCGGAGCGATCTGACGCTTCGGCTTGCCTGCTCGCGAAGCCAAGTCCGTGATCGCCGAAACGATCTTCTTGATTTCGACGTGGGCAAACTCGATCGCATCTACCACTTTGTCTTCGGTAACTTCATTCGCTCCAGACTCAATCATCACAATGCCGTCTTTTGTTCCGACCACCATGATGTTGAGCTGGCTCTCGCGTCGTTCCGCGTAACTAGGGTTGATCACCATCTCACCATTCACGATTCCAACGCGAACTGCGCCTACCGGTCCGGCAAATGGAACATCGGACAACGTAATCGCACAAGACGCTGCATTGATCGCGGCCACGTCAGGATCGTTCTCGGTGTCGGCCGAGAGCACCAGCACAATCACCTGCGTTTCATTTTTGAAATTTTCTGGAAAGAGCGGACGGATCGGACGATCAATTTGGCGGGCGGTGAGAATTTCGCGTTCGCTGGGACGCCCTTCTCGCTTGATAAACCCGCCAGGAATACGTCCACCGGCATACGTGTATTCGCGGTAGTCGACGGTCAGGGGGAAGAAGTCTTGTCCTTCGCGAGGCTCGGGAGCCGCTACGGCCGTGGCGAGCACAACGTTGTCCCCGATTCTGACTACAGCAGCACCGGGAGCTTGTTTGGCTAAACGGCCAGTTTCAAATTCGAGTCGCTTACCGCCTGCGAGTTCAACGGCTGCGTCTTGCTTCATGAATTCCTCATTTCATTTGGAGGGCTGCCAGCAGGCAGCTTGGGAGCGGTGGGCGAGCGGACAGGTGCCTGTACCTTCCACTAGCGAAAATTCGAGACGAACGGTGTAGGGCTGACAGCAAAGCTGGTCTCGACTGGAGGTCGGCATCATGCGCGCTCGGGAGGAGGCGGGCCATCTTCGCGGGAAACGCTTACACTTTGGCCAAATCGAGATCGCTCGAATCGCGGCCAAAATCGCGGACAGTGGCCGCCCAGGTCCTGTTACTTGCGAATGCCGAGTTTCTGGATTACGTCCTTATAACGCTCGGAATCGTAGTTCTTGAGGTAGTCGAGCAGGCGGCGACGCTTGCTGACCATCATCAGGAGACCGCGGCGGGAGGCGTGATCCTTCTTGTGTGTCTTAAAATGATCCGTCAATTCACCGATCCGTTCGCTAAGCACCGCGATCTGAACCTCGGGGCTGCCGGTATCGTTATCGTGGGTGCGGAACCGGGTAATGACGTCTTGTTTACGCTCTCTAGCTAACACTGAAACTGGTGACACTCCTATTGTTTTTCTAGTCCTTTAAGTCTCTCTAGCAGAGTAACATGGGCGAGTTTTTTGCACAAACATATCGGCCCTGCCCCACGAATACCCGTCGCGCAGCCCGCTCGGCTGTGGCTCCGCTCAAAGTTGATTCCGCCGAAGAGGCCGAGGTTTTTAGACTGTCATCCTAAGCCCTCCTTTGGGCGAAGGACCTCCCGCGATGCCTCAGACTTATTTGCAGTGTCCTGGCTCTTTGCGAGAATCTCTGGCCAAAAAGCTGGGACACCGCGACGAAGTCCGAAATATTCCGGGAGGTCCTTCGCCCAAAAGAGCGGCTCAGGATGACAGTCTTAAGAGATTCGCTCGTGAGAAGACGAACGAGCTTCCAGGACCGCAGCCCCCACAACTCTGCTAATCTCTCCGCTTACTTTCAATGCCCAATCCCTTCGCGTTTCTAGCGGAAGCAAACTCCGGACAACGCCGAACCCTTCTTGCCGCCGCGCTTGGCTGGATGCTGGACGCATTCGACGTAATGCTTTATTCGCTGGTGGTCGCCTACATCATGCGCGATCTGCACATGAGCAAGCAGACTGCAGGGCTGCTGAACACCTTGACGCTGCTGGCTTCCGGCATCGGCGGCGTCCTATTTGGCTTTATCGCCGACCGCATCGGGCGCACACGTGCCCTTATGCTGAGCATCCTCACGTATTCGGTTTGCTCCTTTGCCTGCGGCTTGGCAACTTCAATCTTGGTTCTGGCTTGCCTGCGCTTCCTGCTCGGACTTGGAATGGGAGGAGAGTGGAATACCGGAGCAACGTTAGTGGCCGAGACATGGCCAACTCATCTCCGCGCTCGCGCGCTTGCCATGGTGCAGAGCTCGTGGGCGATCGGATACGCGCTGGCTGCCGTGGTAGCAGGTCTGATGCTGCAACGCACAACCTGGCGGTTCGTATTTTTTGTCGGTGTACTGCCGGCGCTCGTCACATTGTGGATACAGAAAGGCGTTCCCGAATCGGAACTTTGGAAAGAGCGGCAAACTAGCACTCGGTCGGTGACCGCGGGTTCACCGATTCGCTTCGTCGATCTATTCGGCCGGCAATATCGAAGGAAAACTATAACGCTGCTCTTGATGAATATGTTCGGAATGTTCGGCTGGTGGGGACTGTTTACCTGGATTCCGCCCTATCTTTCATTGCCTATCGAGCAAGGCGGTCGTGGATTTGGTGCGCTGAATACCACGGGATTGCTGGTCTTCCTCAATCTGGTGGGAATGGCTCCTGGCTACTTTACTTTCGGCTGGGTAGCAGATCGTCTTGGGCGACGTCCATCCGTGATCCTGTACACGCTGCTCGCCGCTGCTTTCGTTCCGCTTTACGCGGCGGCGCGAGAGCCCGCGGCGCTACTCCTGCTAGGCGCAATCGTGGCATTTTTTGGCACTGGCTTCTTTTCCGGATCGGGAATTATTGGCAGCGAGCTGTTTCCCACCAGCGTTCGCGCACGTGCGCTAGGGTTTACTTACAACGGGGCGCGTGCAATGAGTTCAATTGCGCCCTTCACTATCGGAAGGATCGGTCAGCAGCACGGGCTTGATTCTGCGTTTTATGTTTGTGCGGCGGCATTCCTTCTGTCTGCTTTGACTGCAATCTTCATCCCTGAAACCCGCGGAACGGAGCTGACGTGAGTTGGCGTTTGTTTGAGCCGGGCGGTCCGATTCGGAACAATTGTGCAACCTCATCCCTCTCGCAGTGATACGCGGTGTATCTAAGTCCCATCTCATCAATCGGTTACGAATTCCACAGCATCTCTGGACGGACTCTTGGGTTCACTCTATTGACACAAAGTTGCACTCAAGAAAGTAGCGGAACGTTAAGGAACCAAATTCAGCTCTCGTGAATCTAATGTTTTGACGAGGAGAGAAGCTGGATGGTAAATAGCTTCTTCCTGGGTACAACTCCAAGGGGTGTTGTGATGAGTCTGGTCAATCTGTTCTTCGGTTGTTGGCACAGGAACTATAGTTTCCCCAGAACAGCTAAGGGTTCGCGTCGTTCCGGGGCCGCGGCCCAAACTGGCACATACGTGGTGTGTCTCGATTGCGGAAAAGAGTTCGCGTATGACTGGCAGGAGATGAAGATTGTTACTTCCGCTCCCAGGAGGTCGAAGGTGACTTCGATTTCTGAGCCGGTGACGTCACTGGCAAAGACTGCGTAATCGTCAGGCTGCTTTTGTCCTAAAGATGGACCGAAATCCGGTCCATCTTTTTGCATTCCCACTACATTTTTTCCTCAACGAACGCCGGGCCGGACGCTCCTTGGCGTAGAAGGTGGCGTGCCGCGTCTCGCGGCACGATGCGATTTGAGCCCGGCACCAAGTGCAGGGTTCGATTTATTTATCCCGAGCCCCGGAGGGGGCGTCACGCTGCGATCCTCTTCAGTCCGCCAACCGGTGTCGCCCCTACGGGGCTCATTTGTTCTGATGTTTCCCGGCACTGTGTGCCGGGCTCATTTCACAGCGTGCCGCGAAACGCGGCACGCTAGGGCGCCCGCGCCCGAAGAAAGATTGACGTTGTCTGTAAACTCTGGGGCTGGAGTTGAATTCCCGTAGGCTGGCCGAGGCTCCCGGCGCTCCATCTAGAAATTCACACGTGATCAGCGGTCGCTAGCACCCGGTCGAGCAACGAGAGCAGATCGGTGACGGTGATAATCCCGACCAGCTTTCCATCAGATTCCGCGACCAGCACCGACGAAAACTTTTTCGTTACCATGATGTGAACTGCCTGCTGTACAGGCGCGTCGGGATGAATTGTGACCGGATCCCTCGTCATCGCCTGCGTCACCGAGGTGCCCTCGAAGATCTTGTTGTATTCATCCGAGCTGAGGTGAGAGAGAACCGAGGGAGCAAGCCGCGAAACATCGCGATCGCTAATGATGCCAACCGCTTTTCCGTCGGCCGAGACCACCGGCACATGGCGTTTGCCGGTACGGCGAATCAGCATCGCAGCATCCAACAGGCATGCGTCGACCGTCAGGGTAGTCACTGTACTGGTCATGTAGTCGCGCACGCGAAACTTGCTCTTCACCACAGTCTGCTGGCCGCTTTGATCACCCATAAGATGGGCATCATAGCAGAGGAAGTTTCGAACGCTTAACAGTCGTGCCGCGTCTCGCGGCACGAGGAGATATGAGCCCGGCACGTTGTGCCGGGGGTGATCGAGGAGTAGATTTGAGCCCCGGAGGGGCGACACATTACTTAAGAGTGTCGCCCCTCCGGGCTCATTGTAAAAGCGCCACTTCCCCGGCAGTTCCTGCCGGGCTCAATTCGACTCGGGCCGCGAAACGCGGCACGAAACTGCAACAAACATCCATTGACAATCAGAATAAAAAAAGGCGGTCCAAAATGGACCGCCTTTCCCATTTCCTTAAAAGAAACTAATCGTTGTTATCGCGACGATGCAGCGTGGGACGATCGTCGTCGGTCGACTTCCCGTCTTTATCCGTCTTGTTCGAGGCGCGACGCAGCGAGGGCTTGTTCTCGTCCTTATCTTCGATCACCTTGCGACGGTTCTCGAGGGCCGCCAATCTAGCCTTCACCTGATCGAACTCCGAGGTGGTCACAACGTACTGATCTTTCGGGGGCAGAATCTTGGCAATCTCCTGCTGCGTGTGCTCTACGCGGTCGGGAGTCGGTGGATGGGAGGCAAAGGCCTTTGCCAGTGCACCGGGCTTCTTCTTCTCCGTGGCTTCAATCTTTTCGAAGAAGTCCACCATCGACTGCGGATCGTAGCCGCTGGCATACAAGTACTGCGTTCCCAGGTAGTCAGCCTGCGACTCGAACCCGCGCGAGAACTTCATGAAGGTAAGCGGAATGCCGATTCCGGCAGCCTCATATGCTGCGTAACCGATTCCACCGCCAATAAAGATCAAAGGAATGGTGGCGAAATTCGCCCAATTCGCCCGCGTCATCTGGCGCATCGCGTGACGAGCGCAAACGTGAGCAATTTCATGGGCCATAACTCCAGCCAGCTCTGACTCGTCATCGGCGGCCAGAATAGTTCCCGTATTGACGTAGAAGAAGCCTCCGGGAAGCGCAAAGGCGTTGATTTGGTCGTCGTCGATCACCTTGATCGTGAATGGCACCTTGGCATCGGAGTGGCGGACCAGATTCTGCCCAATGCGGTTGACGTACTCGTTCACCACCGGATCGGTGACCAATTTGGCACTCTGCTCGACCTGCTGGGCATATTGCTTGCCCATGGAAACTTCCTTCTCGATCGAGTACCAATTGCCCAAGCCCTTATTGCCAATGTCTCGATTGCCGATCGCACTCACGTCGTCAAGGCTACCCTTCTTCACGTTCTCAAGGGTCGGAACCGGCTGAGATGCCGGATCTTTAGGATCGTCCTTGGGATTGTCGTTCGACCGAGCAGCAGCCGGAAGAACCGACAGCGTGCTCGCAAGAATTCCAGCCAGCATCCACTTTCCCAGGTGTTTCATAAGTCCTTTACTCCGTTCAGGCGTGGCGATTCGAGACACAGAGGCCTAACCTCTTAGACGCATCTTTTGCAGCTAAGTTTCGGTACGGCTCCAGATAATTCCACGTGGCCAAACCTGTCGCTCTTCACATTAAGTGTACGCCCGATAGCAAGCGGCAGACTCACGGTACATGTACTTCCGCGGGGACAATCAGGCTTTTCAGATTAGTAAGCGTGCCTTGTCAATGGCCGGCAATTTCAGAATCACTATGTCAGAGGCTATCCATTCCCCGTCTTTCCCCTGCTCCGCCGTGACTCGCACTTCGGCACTGTCCTTGAGGGATTCGGCGGCGCTCGCAACCCTCTGGGAAGGTGGCACATCGGCGCCAAAACGGACATGGCACTTCTGGATATTCACCCGCCTCATAAAGCCGCCCCGGCCAGCCACGTAAATGTACTTGCCGGCTTCCCGCTTCGTACCTTCGACGACTAGGCCTTGAAAAACGCCCTTTGTGGCAAACAACGGCAAGGCACTGGTCAACAAGAGGGCGAGAAAGAGCGACTCAAGGAGCCTGTGTCCCCACCGAGTCCGGCAATCGGAGTAGGCGCGCATGTGTGAGTGAGATGCACATCATACGACGGAAGATGACGAGGATTGTGCGGAGAATCCAGGCCAGAGACGTGGATCTGGCCGCCTTCGGGCGGGTGTTTCGCAATTTCTTGATCCAGCGAATCGGTGATTTGAAATCGCAAAATCACAAAATGTTGAAACACCCGACGGTATAATCCCGGGCATGGCTGATCCTGTAGTCCACATCTCAGAGACCCAAGCCACGAGTGACTTCGCTTCCGTATTGGCGCGCGTGCGCGCTGGCGCTGAAATCGTAATCGAGAGCGAGAACGGCAAAGTGCCTGTAGCGATAATTCATGCTCCCGCGCCGCCACGCCGTTCTATCTCCGAGTGCATCTCGCTATTACCCGAGGACTCGACTGCGGTCATGGATGCAGACTTCGCAAAGGATGTCGAGGCGGCTATCGAGAGCCATCGCGAACCGCTGTCCCCGCCGGAATGGGACTGCTCCTCGATTCCAGTGTGCTGATCGCCGCCAAACGTCAGGGGCAGAATGCGCGGAGAATGCTGGCCACCATCTCCGGTCAGGCAGCAAATACGGACATCGCTCTCTCAGTCGTGACGCTAATCGAACTGGCTCATGGTGCAGCTCGAGCCGACACAGCCCAGCGCAAGGCCAAACGCGAGCAGTTCATCCAAGAACTCCTCACGGCCTTGCCAATTCATCCAGTGACCGTGCCGATTGCAATTCGTGCCGGACAGATCGATGGCGAGAGCCAGGCGAAAGGAGTTCGTCTCCCAATCTCCGATCTGTTGATCGGCATTACCGCCCTGGAGCTGGGCTACAGTTTGGCCACTGCGAACCTCCGCCACTTCCGGATGATCCCGGGCCTCACGGTCGTGCAACTCTAGCGTGCGTACATGGTGATTGCGGGTGTGATTTCGCAATCACCAGTTCGCAAGATCTTTCAGTCGTAATACTCCAGCCCCAAATGCGTGATCATCTCCTCGCCGCGCAGATGACGCAGCGTGTTCTTCAGCTTCATCGACTGAATGAAGAGGTCGTGCTCCGGATATAGTCCCGGCGCTGTCATCGGTGACTTGAAGTAGAAGCTTAGCCATTCCTGGATGCCGATGCTCTGCAACTCCGGGGTGCGCTGAGCGAGATCGAGGAAGAGGACTAGATCAAGCACAATCGGTGCAGCCAGAATGGAATCCCGGCACAGGAAGTCCACTTTGATCTGCATCGGATAGTTGAGCCACCCGAAGATATCGATATTGTCCCAGCCCTCTTTATTGTCGCCACGGGGCGGGTAGTAGTTGATCCTGACCTTGTGGAAGATGTTGCCATACAGCTCCGGATAGAGATCGGGCTGCAGGATGTGCTCAAGTACACCGAGCTTCGACTCTTCCTTGGTCTTGAACGACTCAGGATCGTCGAGCACCTCGCCATCTCGATTGCCGAGGATGTTCGTGGAATACCATCCACTCACGCCGAGCATGCGCGCCTTGAAAGTGGGAGCCAGCACGGTCTTGAGCAGTGTCTGACCGGTTTTGAAATCCTTGCCGCAGATCGGCGCGCTGTTGCGCCGCGACAGCTCATGCATGGCAGGGATGTCGACGGTGAGGTTAGGCGCTCCATTCGCGAACGGCACTCCCTCCATCAGCGCCGCGTAGGCATAGATCATTGAGGGAGCAATGTCTGGACTACTCTCCTTCAAAGCCTTCTCGAATGATTTAACCGAGCCGTGAGCTGCGGTCTGCTGCATGAAGATCTCGGTCGAACCGCACCAGATCATCACCAGCCGGTCGGCGCCAGAGCCTTTCTTGAAATCACGGATATCGGCACGAAGCTGCTCCGCCAGATCCATCTTCGATTTGCCCGATTTGACGTGATGACCATCCAGCTTCTTAACATAATGGCGATCGAAGACCGCCTTGCGCGGCTTCACCGACTTGAGAAACGGCTTTACTTTGTCGAGTAGCTCCTTCTCGAGGACGCCGGCCTTACTGGCGGCGGTGTACATGTCGTCTTCAAAGATGTCCCAGCCGGTAAAGACCAGGTTGTCGAGACCGGCTAGCGGAATGAACTCGCTTACCTTCGGCGTCCGGCCCTCAGTGCGCTTTCCAAGACGCACCGTTCCCATCTGAGTTAGCGATCCGATAGGTTTTGCGTACCCTTTGCGTACGGCTTCCACTCCGGCAACGAACGTAGTTGCCACGGCTCCCATTCCGGGAATCATGATGCCTAACTTGCCCTTGGCTAGAGCGATTTTGTCTCCAGCGCCCTTCTTCTCTTTCGCCATTCTCGGCTGATCACCCCTGATGAATTTCTTATCGATTGCGCAAAACGACTATGTTCTCGTATCGAACCTCGAATTGCAAACCCGAAGAGGCGAACACGAAGGGCACAAAGGAAAAACCAAGGTCACGAAGTTGATTTCACAATGGAAAAACTTCGTGACCTCTTCTTTTGCCTTCGTGACCTTCGTGTTCGCCTCTCTGGGTTTGCGGCTACAATCTCGCGCATGCCTCAAAACAAAGTCGCGGTCGTTACCGGCAGCTCCAGTGGATTTGGCTTGCTCACGGTTGTCGAACTTGCCAAGGCAGGATTCTTTGTAGTCGCTACGATGCGGCAACCAGACCGTCGAACGCGCCTGGATGAAGCGCTGGCGCGAAGCGGGAAAGACTTATCTTCTCGCGTCGAAGTGCGGCAACTCGACGTCACCGACTTCGAGCGCATTCCGGCTGCCATGGCCGATATCGTGCGTGCCCACGGTCGGATCGACGTCCTCGTCAACAATGCGGGCTTCGGCGTTGGTGGATTTGCAGAAGACGTCTTGCTCGACGAACTGCGAATGCAGCTTGAGACAAACTTCTTCGGTCAAGTGGCGGTTACAAAGGCCGTTCTGCCAACCATGCGTGCGCAGCGATCGGGCCACATCATCATGGTTTCGTCGATTCTCGGATTGATCGGTCAGCCCATGGTCTCGAGCTACTGCGCTTCCAAGCACGCGCTCGAAGGCTGGGCCGAAGCGCTGCGAATCGAAGTCCGCTCACTCGGAATCAAAATTGTGTTAGTCGAACCCGGCGCTTACAAAACCGATATCTGGACGCGCAACGTAATGGTCAGCCGCGGCTCGACCGATGAGAGCTCGCCAAACAAGGAGCGCAGCCGCAGGTACGTTGCGGGAGTGAAGGAGTCGCAGCGCGAGATGGCCGACCCTGAAGAGGTGGCTCATCTCATCAGCAGCATCGCCCAGGATCCCAACCCGCGGCTCCGCTATCGCGCTGGACGAGACGCCAAGATCGGATACTTCATGCGCGCGCTGCTCCCGTGGAGCATCTGGGAGGGTATGGTGGAGAAGCGAACCAAAATCGGCTAAGGAGAGATTCGTGGCAGCCCCATTGGAAGGCAAGGTTTCTGTAGTGACCGGCGGAAGCCGTGGTATTGGGTTGGCGATTGCAGCCAAACTGGCGGCACTCGGATCTGAAGTGGTGATCACGGCGCGAAAACGTGATGAACTCGAAAAAGCCGCGCAAAGCATTCGCAAGACTGGCGCGAAATGCGAAGGGATTCCCTGTGACGTGAGTTCACTCGCGGAGGTTCAGCAACTCGCCAATAAGCTCAGTGATCGGCAAAAGAGGTTGAAGATCGTGATCAACAATGCCGGAGTCGGTGGATTCTCCGCTCCACTACATGAGACCGACCCGGAAACTTGGGACAAGATCATGAATACAAATCTGCGAGGTGTGTATCACATGATTCGGGCATTTGCTCCGGCGCTAATCACGAACGGCGGCGGTGACATCGTCAACATCTCTTCGCTCGCAGGAAAAAATGCACTGCCGAATGGCGCGACTTACTCTGCATCGAAGTGGGGCTTGAACGGTCTGTCGTATTCAGTGGCGGAGGAGTTACGTGGACACAACATTCGCGTAACTGTGGTATGCCCCGGCTCAGTGAACACTGATTTGAGTCCACATACTGGAAAGGATTTCAGCAAGATGCTGCAGCCTGCGGATGTTGCTCATGTTGTCGGAATGGTCGTCACGCAGGCTCCCCAATCGTTCGCTAGCGAGATTCTGTTGCGTCCCACCCAAAAACCCTAAAACGGAACACGAAGGACACGAAGGGCACGAAGGGGAAAAGAATAAAAGGAATAAGTGCGTCAGCACTTCGGCTAGTAACGTAAGTCGTGATTATTCTCCAGCTATCGCCCGACCGACGCACATTTCTTCGTGCCCTTCGTGTCCTTCGTGTTCACCCTCGGTTGATTTATCCTCGATCAGTGTCCCCCACGCCAAACGGAACTCCGCAGACACTGCTCATCGATGCCGATGACACGCTCTGGGAGAACAACGTCTATTTTGAACGCGCGATCGCCGAATTCATCTCGTTCCTCAATCACCACGAGTTCACTCCACAGCAGGTTCGCGAACGTCTGAATGAAGTGGAGCGGGAATCGATCAAGACACACGGATACGGCATTCACAGCTTTGCCAACGCGCTCTGCAACACTTTCGAGCGCCTGAGCGTGGAGCAACTCACCCAGGAGTTGCGCGAACGGATCCGCGCATTCGCCCTGCGCATTGCTGAGCATCCTGTGGAGATCATTGCGGGAGTTCCTGAGACGCTCCGGCACTTAGCTGGTCGCCATCACCTAATTCTCATGACCAAGGGGAATCCTGCGGAGCAAACGTCGAAAGTGGAGCGCTCCGGACTTAAGGACTACTTCGCAGCAGTCGAGGTGGTCGCAGAAAAGAACGCAGGTGCCTACCACGCGGTCGCAGAAAAATATGCGCTGGACGCCGATGTCACCTGGATGGTCGGCAACAGCCCACGCTCGGACGTGAACCCGGCGCTGGAGGCCGGCCTCCACGCTGTCTTCGTGCCGCATGACATGACCTGGGTGCTCGAGCACGAGGAACTAGCTGCTCCGACTAAGGCGGGACAACGCCTGCTGAAACTGGATCGATTCGCCGACTTGACCTCTCATTTCTGAGTCTAAAACCGGTTAGAACCAGCCACGACGAACCTAGACAATCCTCATTGGTCAGACGGTCTACAGCGAACAGCATCCGGGAGTCCCCAGACTGTCTCATTTCACGGATTGATACCAGTCCGTCGCAGACTCCCTGTTCGCTCCCTGATCATTTTCTGAATCCCGGCGAAATGACGAGTAAGCGATTTATTGGCAGCGGCTTAGCGAGAAATCCACAGAACTCCCTGTTAACTCCCTGGTTCGAAGAGAAATTTGGGGAATTTGGGCAGAATTCGAATGATTTGATCGGCAAACTGCAATTCACGCTGTTTTCTTCCCTGTTTTCGAGAAATCCGGCCTGAAAAACCTACGCCGCCCAGTGGTCCAAGGTCATGTTTTTAGACCTGTCTGGGTTGACTCTCGGGCAACTTTCGTCCCCCTCTGTGTTTATTCGGCGTGAGAACTGGTGTATTTTTCAGCGGGAGACGGTCTTATGCGCTCGAATCAGAGACTCTGGACTTGGCTCATCCTGGCCGCAGTCCTGCTATCCGCCCTTGGCCTCGCCGCCGGCGACAAGAAAAAGAAGAAATCTAAGGAATCCGTCAACGCTGCCGCAATGCAAATGGACGAGCAAAAGCGCGCCATCCATGTGCTAAACCGGTTCACATTTGGTCCTCGCCCCGGCGATCTGCAGCGAGTCCAGGCCGTTGGCATCGACAAATGGTTCGAGCAACAACTGTATCCGGAAAAAATCAGTGACTCCGCCCTTGACGCCAGGTTGGCTCCATTCCGCACGCTCAAGATGAGT
This sequence comes from Terriglobales bacterium, assembly GCA_035567895.1. Lineage (NCBI taxonomy): Bacteria > Pseudomonadati > Acidobacteriota > Terriglobia > Terriglobales > Terriglobales bacterium. The sequence goes on from DATMPC010000070.1 coordinate 138,179, forward strand.
ACGAATGAGCTGGTCAGGAACTTTCCGCCGCCGCAGGTCATAAAGGCGGTCGAGAACGGACGCGCTTCGATCCCGCGCGATCCGCTGGAGAAGGCCATCTACGAAGCGGCCATGGATCGTCAGCGCCAGAAGCAAGAGGCAAAGCAGGAAGCAGCCGACGCTCAGAACAATCCGGATGCTAATGCGAACGATCCGGGGAAGCCCCGGCGCAACGGACGCGAACTTGAAGACAGAATGTATGCCTCGCTTAGCGCCGATTCGCTCATGAGCGAGCCTCCCGATCAGCGTTTCAAAGATCTGATGAAGATGCCTCCTGACGATATGCGTGCCGTTGCCAGATCGCTGAACCAGCAAGAACGCGAGCGCATGTTCGAAGGATTAACTCCGCAGCAGAAAGAGACGCTGCAGGCCCTGGTGAATCCGCAATCGGTCGTGCAGGGAGAACTCACGCAGGCAAAGCTTTTGCGCGCTATTTACAGCGAACGCCAGCTCGACGAAGTGATGACCGACTTCTGGATGAACCACTTCAACGTATTCATCAACAAAGGCCCGGATCGCTACATGATCACTTCCTACGAGCGCGATGTGATTCGTCCGCACGCGTTGGGAAAGTTCAAGGACCTGCTGGTCGCGACGGCGAAGAGTCCAGCCATGCTGTTCTATCTCGACAATTGGCAGAGTATCGGACCCGATTCGGACCAGTCACGTTTTGGAGGCCAACGGCCCGGACGTGGTCGCCTGCGCCGCGGACCGTTTGGAATGATCGTCTACGATCCGCCGAAACCAAGGCGAGAGCAGACGCCGCAGCAAAAGGCCAAACGTCCGAGTGGGCTAAATGAAAACTATGCTCGCGAAGTGATGGAGCTGCACACGCTCGGCGTTGACGGTGGGTACACGCAGAAAGACGTCACGGAACTAGCCAAAGTTCTTACCGGATGGAGCATCGAAAGGCCGCAGCAAGGCGGCGAATTCAAATTTGACGAGCGCAGGCACGAACCTGGCAAAAAGAAAGTACTCGGCAAAGAATTCAAAGAAGGCGGCGAAGGCGAGGGTATGAAAGCGCTGGATATGCTCGCGCATCATCCTGCCACTGCACACTTCATTTCGAAAAAGCTGGCGATGCGTTTTGTTTCGGACGATCCGCCAGAGTCCCTCGTCCAGCGGATGGCAAAGACCTTCCACGACAAAGACGGCGACATTCGTGAAGTTCTGCGCACCATGTACGAGTCGCCTGAGTTCTGGGCACCGGAAGCATATCGAGCCAAGGTAAAAACGCCGCTTGAATTCGTAGTCTCTGCAGTGCGCGCGTCGGGAGCGGATGTGGCCAATCCGCAACCTCTCGTTAACCAATTGCAGAAACTGGGCATGCCGCTCTACGGTATGCAGCCCCCGACCGGGTATTCGATGAAGGCAGATGCGTGGGTGAACTCCGCTGCCCTGTTGAACCGCATGAATTTTGGCTTAGCGCTCGCCGGCGGCAAGCTGCCGGGAATTCAATGGAATCCCACGGCGACTGTTGATCAGAACCAGCTCCCCGGCGATGTTGCAGGAGCGCTGGCGAACTTTGAAACCGCCTTGCTCGAAGGCGATGTGTCGAAGCAGACGCATGCGACGATCCTGAATCAGTTGAACGATCCGCAGGCGGCGGCGCGCAACAACGTTCCGGCGGCTCAAGGTACGAATCTGCGGCTAATTGCGGGACTGCTGCTCGGGTCTCCGGAGTTTCAGCGTCGGTAAGCATCCTGGTTGAGAGACAGTCCGCCGGCGGCGGACGTCTCTACCATCGGCTGAAGAGTTAGGAGTGGTTATGGCGATTACACGGAGAGCATTCATGAGAGGCGGCGCAATCGCGCTCGTCGGCACCGCTGCTGTCCCAAGTTTTCTTACACGCGCGGTGTACGGATCGACGGCTCCTATCACCGGCAAGAAGAAGTTGGTAGTACTCTTCCAGCGCGGTGCGGCTGATGGCCTGAACATCGTGGTTCCGCATGGGGAGCAGGCGTACTACGCCATGCGTCCGACAATCGCCATCCCACGCCCATCGAGCTCGCAGCTTTCGGCCATCGACCTCGACGGATTCTTCGGGCTACATCCCTCGATGGAAGCATTCAAACCGCTGTGGGACCAGGGACATCTCGCGATCATCCACGCTGCCGGCTCTCCTGATGAGACACGCTCTCACTTCGACGCACAGGACTTCATGGAGTCGGGAACTCCGGGCTTGAAGTCTACGGAGGACGGATGGCTGAATCGCGCCATGCAAGCAGGCGACCCAAAGCAGCATTCCCCTTTTGGGGCGGTCGCCCTGAGCACAGCGCTGCCGCGTACGCTAGCCGGCAAGTTCCCTGCTGTGGCTATTAGCAACATCAATGACTTTGGCGTTGGTGGACGGAGTCCAAACGCGGCACCCATCAGCAACACCTTTGAAGCGATGTATGCACAGTCAGTGGACAGCGTGTTACATGGTACGGGTCAGGAAACATTCGAAGCTGTGAAGATGCTGAAGTCGGCAGACCCGGCCCGCTACACTCCAGCTCCCGGAGCAAATTATCCCCGCGGCCGCTTTGGCGACAGCCTGCGTCAAGTGGCACAGTTGCTCAAAGCCGACCTTGGAGTGGAAGTGGCTTTCGCCGATATCGGCGGCTGGGATCATCACGTGAATGAAGGCAACACCCAGGGGCAGCTCGCGAACTTGTTGCGTGAATTCTCGCAATCAATCGCCGCATTCTGGACTGACCTCGGAGATCTCGGCGAAAACACCGTGCTGGTCTCGATGTCGGAATTTGGTCGGACGGCACGCCAAAATGGAACTGGTGGCACCGATCACGGACATGCGAACGTCATGTTCGTAGTAGGCGGTCCAGTCCGCGGAGGGAACGTTTATGGACGCTGGCCGGGACTTGAGTCCTCACAGCTCTATCAGGGAAGAGACTTGGCCCTGACCACTGACTTTCGACAGGTTCTAGGCGAGATGGTCTATCGCCATCTCGGCAACCGCGACTTGACCGAGGTATTTCCGAACTTCCAGAACAGTCCAAACAGGTTCCTGCGAATTTTGGGATAGGAAGAAAGACGGGATCACGTAAGCCGCAGACGCTCGCAGCGTGCCACCCGCTCGATGGCGAGGGAGTACGCTGCCATTCGCAAACCAAGGTGTTCTCGACGGCTGCGTTCGCAGACTTGCTCGTAAGCTCGTAGGAGTGAGTCGTTAACCTCCTGCCGAATCGTCTCTTCCTTTGGCGCCAATCGCTGAACATTGTTCCACCACTCGGCATTCGCAGCAAGAACTGCCGCGCAGCCGCCGACAAGATCGGGAATTACTAGTACGCCCTGCTTCGCGAAGTAATGATCCGCGTCCGGCGTTACCACGAGCTCTGAGGTCTCAACCACAAGCCTTGCCCGCACCTGAGCAGCCGCCGCAGTGTTCAAAGTTCCTTCAGGCGCGCCGAGCACGAGAGCGTCGCAATCCAGCGCGTGGACATCGATGGTCTCGGCTGCGCCTTCATAGCCTGCCAGTGAGCCGGTGCCGCGCAAGTGATCCGCAAGCGATTGCATGTCGATTCCGGTTGAACACCGCAAGCCCCCGCGTTCTTCGAAAATCGCGACAATCGTACACCCGAGGTGATTAAGAGCAGACGCTGTGTGAAAGGCGCTTCTGTCCAGTGAACCTACTGCGACTCGAAGGCCCGGAACGAACATTCCGGCATCCTCCCCGGCCCGGGCAACCAATGCCGCGATCGATCGCCCGACAATCCCGTCTGAGTCGGGCAAGCCGCCATTTTTGGGAAGCTTTCCTATAACGGGAGCAACCGCATTCTTTTGCAGGGCTGAATACTCTTCCGCGATCCACGACATCGCGTCTGATCCAGTATTGAGGCCAGGCGCGCACACGTCCTGATAAATGCCGAACATCTCCCGCAGCCGAGCGCCATAGCGGCGTACAAGCCGCTCAAATTCGCTTCGGCTGAGTTGTGCCTGATCACAAGCCACACCTCCCGCGGCCCCTCCAAACGGCACATTCGCGACGGCGCAACGCCAGGTCATCGATTCTGCCGCAGCTCGAAGCGTCTCCAGCTCCAGACCCGACTGGAAGCAGATAGGTCCAATCAAGGGTCCGCGCACGCCGTTATGCTGGACGCGGTATCCGCGAAAGAGTTGGAGCCGGCCGTCATCACGCCGCAGAGGCAGTTCCACCGTTAACTCCCGAAATGGAACTGAAAGTAACTTGCGCATTTCGGCGTGGAGTCCGAGCCGATCGGCAGCCGCGTCGAAATACCGGCGTATGCAGGACGATGCAGTCTCCCGCAGTCCGACCGCAGCGGTTCCCTGAGCCATGGGGTTACTCCTGGCGGGATCGCTCGGCAACGTCTCCGCGACCCTAGGACTGCACAATTCGTGCAGCATCCTTCGACCAAATTTAGATGCAATCGAGAGTTGCTGGAGAGAGTTGCTGGCGGATTATTTTCGGCCGGATCGCTTCTGGGCGACGACCAAACCCCTGGGAGTGGGCATAAGCACAACGGAAATCAGCCCTTCCTGCTCCATTTTCAGGGCAGCTTCCCGCACGGTTTTCAGGTGTGAGCTGGCATCGTGCATGAGTATCATACCGTTGGGGTTCATTTGTGGCAGGAAGCGGCGAACCTCCTGCTCCCGTAGGGGAGGATCGCTATCGCTGAAGAGCAGGTCGATACTGCCCTGAATGCGGATTTCCAGGCTCGACTCATTCCGGCATTCGATCCAGCTGGCGAGCCCAGACTCATCGATGCGCTTCTTCGCTTTCGCGAAAACCTCGGCGTCGTATTCGCAGGTGATGACCTTGCCGAGACCATTGGCTTTGAGTCCCTCGGCGATCCAGAGAGTGCTGATGCCCATGAAGGTGCCGGTTTCCACCACTGTCTGCGGCTTCACGGTTCGCACCACGCAGCGCAGAAACTCGAGCACCTCTACCTCAGCCGTCATCGAGTCGTACATGCTCCAGCGTTCGGGATGCGGACACTCGGGCGTGGCGCGATGATATTCCGGCTGCAAGACATCTCCGCGCTCTTCGAAGTGACGAAGAATGCGGTGCTCGCCTTTGTCACTGCGGAATTTTTTTTTTACAGTGATAAGGATCGCAATCCCCGTGAGGATTGAGGCGAGGCTGGCAGCCTGGGCGTTGCTTAGTCCGAAGAAGGAGCGTGGATTAACGCGGATGAACTCTACGAGGAAGCGCTCAACACCCATCCAGATTAGATACAGGGCCGCCACTTCGCCTACAGGGCGCGGACCCCGCAACGACTTCGCAGCCTGCCTCCATAAGTACCAGAAGATCAGAGTGGCAGCGATGGCTTCATAGATCGGCGTAGGATGAACGCGTTGCGTGGTCGGCACCAGGCCATTGGGAAAGCTCATACCCCAAGGCACAGATGTAGGTATTCCGTAGTCTCCATCTCCCGAGGTGAGACAGCCGATGCGTCCGACCGCGTAACCTAGGGCGGCCGCAGGCGCGCAAACGTCAAGCATTGCAAGGTACGAGAGCTTGTATCTCCGCGCCAGCAGATACAAAGCCAGCAATACGCCGATTAGTCCACCAAACCAGGCGAAGCCGGAGCGGCTGAATATCTCTCCTATCGGATTCGCGAACAACTCACCGGGCGATTCGAGTGCGTGATAGAGCTTTGCACCAGCTATTCCAAGCAGGGCGCAAATCGTAACGATGTTCTGAGCATCGGCGTGGAGTCCACGACGGCGAATATCCGCCCGGAGAACGAAGTAGGCCGCGACAAATGCGAGCAGCATCAGCAGTCCGAAGCTGCCGATCGTTACTGGCCCAAAGTGGATGTACGGGATCAAAGTGCGGTCAGAACGAGTATAGCTGGGCAACTACAAGCTTCGGAGTTGGGCAGCATAAGAATCATTTACCCTGAACTCATGCGGGCGATTTTTCGGCAGCGCGGCCTGCGCCTCATCTTCATCGCCAACCTGATCTCCATGCTAGGCAGCGGCATGAACACGGCTGCTGTGGTCTGGTACATCCTTCAGGTGACGCATTCGGAGATGGCGCTGGGAACAGTAGTGATCCTTCAGACGATCCCTGCGCTACTGATGCTGCCGTTTACCGGCGTGCTCATTGACCGCGAAGACCGCCGCCATCTCGTAATGTTTCTCGACGGCTCGCGCGCACTGGTCATCCTCGTGGTAGCGATGCTGGCCCTCGGCGGCAGAGTGCGCCTTTGGGAACTGTACCTGATGAACACCCTGGTGGCAGCAGGATTCTGGATGTTCTGGCCTTCAGTGACCGCACTCATCCAGGAGCTTACACCTGAGTCGCAGTACGTAGCCTCCAGCAACTTCCTCATGGCAGGCGTGCAAGGAGGGTGGCTGATCGCGGGTGGAATCGTTGGCTTCGTCTACAACCACCTTCACCTCGGTGGAGTATTGCTGCTCGACTTCAGCACGTACGTTGTCTCGATTGCCTGCTACCTGTTCGTTCGCAAGGGACGCATCACCGTGGCTCGCCCGCAGGCTCGTAGCCCAAAACTGGAAAATGCGCATCCCGTCGACCGCTACCTGCACGAACTACGGGAAGGTTTTGGATACTTGCGGCATCGTCCGGCAGTTACGCTGGTCGGCATCAGCATGGCGCTGTTCATGGGCGCAATGCTCACGCAGGGCATCGTCACTGCGCCGCTCGACGATCGCATTCTGCACCGCGGCGCCGTGGGCTATGGATGGCTCAACGGATCGTGGGGAATCGGCGCGTTTCTCAGCACGCTGTATACGCCATGGGTAATCAAACGCCTGCATACGCGCGGAGGCATTCGCCTGGGAATGCTGGCCCTTGGCGGCTGCGTACTGCTGGCGCCGCACTCGACGATTCTCGCCATCACGGCATTGCTGTTTTTTGTGATGGGATCGGCGCGCGGACTGGGCGGCACTTCGCTGAGCACGAGTCTGATGGAACTTGTGCCACCACACCTAATGGGACGCACGCAGAACACCTTCTACTTTATGGGAACGCTGCTTCAGCTCGGGCTGGCATTCGCCGTAGCGGCGTCGGCGCACCGCATCGGTCTGACGACTGCCTATGGAATTATCGCAGCCACGTATCTTTGCGCCTGTGCTTCGACCTTGCTGTCTGAAGATCAATTCACCTTTGCAAAAGCGGAAGCTGCCGCCGAGGAATCTGCTGTTCAGGAGACACACGCATCATGAGTTCCGCCGTCCAGCCGGCACGGAAGACCGTTCCAGGCCCACGCCCGTTTCTGTCTCTGTCTCCTCTCCTGGCGATGCGGCGCAATCCGCTCCTCTACATGGAAGAGCTGCATCGTCGTTACGGAGACCTGGTGAGCTATCGCACAGCAGGCCGTTCCGTCTTCATGCTCTTCCATCCGGACATGACGCAGGACATGCTGGTCACCCACGCGCGCAATCACCATCAGGGCCGCGTAATGCAGCGCTCACGCTCGGTGCTGGGCAATGGGCTCCTGACCAGCGAAGACAGTTTCCATCTGCGCCAGCGCCGGCTCATTCAACCGGCCTTTCATCGTCAGCGAATCGTCGGCTATGGACGCGCCATGGTGGACTACGCCGAGCGTCAGCAACAGCGCTGGAGAAACGGCGAGGTGATCGACGTTCATCAGGAGATGATGCGGCTTACGCTGGCCATCGTCGGCAAAACTCTTTTCGACACCGATGTCGAGGGCGACTCGCAGGAGATCGGCCGCGCCCTCAACACCTTCATGCACTTGTTCAAGTTTGCCGTGTTGCCGTTCTCCGAAATTCTCGAGAAGCTGCCGATTCCACCCGTACTGCGCATGAAGAAGGCCCGAGCGCGCCTGGACAGGATCATCTACCGCTTCATCGAGGAGAGGCGGCGGAGCGGAGAGGACCGTGGAGATCTTCTGTCGATGCTCCTGGCTGCAGAAGACAACGAGGCTGGCGGCGAGCGCATGGGCAACGATCAGATCCGCGATGAGTGTGTAACTCTCATCCTCGCCGGGCACGAGACCACGGCCAACGCCCTTACCTGGACTTTCTACCTGCTCGCACAACATCCTCAGATCGCAGAGCGCCTCAAGCGCGAACTTTATCAACTCCTCGGCGACCGCCCACCGACTCCCGAGGATTATCCCAATCTGAAGTATGCCGAAATGGTCCTGAGTGAATCCATGCGGCTCTATCCTCCGGCATGGGGCATAGCCCGGACCGTGGTCGAGCCATACGAGGCATTTGGGGTTACCTTTCCCAAGAACGCTCTCGTACTGACCTCGCAGTGGATCACTCACCGTGATGAACGCTGGTATTCAAATCCGCTGCACTTCGACCCCGAACGCTGGACGCCGCAAGCACGCGCAAGCCGCCCAAAGTTCTCGTATTTCCCCTTCGGCGCCGGACCGAGGCAATGCATCGGCGAATCGTTTGCCTGGATGGAAGGCGTGCTCCTGTTAGCCAGCATCGCCCGGAATTGGAAGTTCTCACTGGTGCCTGAAACTCGAGTGGAACTGCTTCCGGTGATTACGCTAAGGCCAAAATTCGGGATGAAGCTGCGCGCTGAAAAAAGCAATTGATCACGCAGGTCACGAAGCTCACAGAGGAAAACAAGATTTGGTCCCGTTAGCCTTCGTGACCTTCGTGCCCTTCGTGTTCAAAGCTTTTGACTCTTGCCGGCGATGCTATACTGTCAATGGCAAATATAAAGCGAACATCGCCCGAGCTGTATGTCTTCCCTCCCTTTGTATCCGAAGCCGCCGGAGACTCACCTTGTAGGCATTGCTAATCTGGCCAGCGAAGCCGAGCATGTCGATAGCGGCCATAAGGTTGAGTTCTTTTCGCTCCCGGTGCGATCGATCCTGAACCGCTGCGTCTCACGCCGCAATCTTCCCTTCACCTGGACCATTAATCCTTATCGCGGCTGCGAGTTCGCCTGCAAATATTGCTATGCGCGTTACACGCACGAGTTCATGGAGATCCGCGATCCTAACGAGTTCGAGCACAAGATCTTCGTCAAGGACGAGGCAGCGTGGCTCCTGCGTCGCGACCTGAAGAAGGTTCGCAAAGGCGAGGAGATTGCTATTGGGACGGCTACAGATCCATATCAGCCGGCTGAGCGCAGGCATTGCGTAACCCGGTCGATTTTGGAAGAGCTGGCGCGCCATGCCGGGCTGGAGATTGGCATTGTGACTAAGTCGAACCTGGTTTTGCGCGATATCGATGTGCTGATGCAAGTCGCGGAGCGAAACACGATAGGCGTGCACATAACAGTCACAACTCTGAACGTCGATCTTGCTCGCATCACCGAACCTCGTGCTCCGCGTCCTGATCTGCGGCTGGATGCCGTTCGCAGACTCAACGAGGCTGGGATCCATGCTGGAGTGATTTGTGCACCGGTTCTTCCGGGCATTACCGACAAGCCCAGAGATCTGGAAGCCTTAGTGAAAGCCGCCAACGAGGCGAACGCCGTAAACATCTTTGCCAATCCGCTGTTCTTGAAGCCATGCTCGAGAGCGATCTTTCTGCCATTCATCAAAGAACGGTTTCCTGATCTAGTGCCGCGATACGAGCAGATGTACGGAGAGCGTGATTTTGGCTCTCAGACCTACCGCAAGCACCTGAATGCGCTCATGAGCAAATTCAAAAAGAAATATGGAATCGGTTCTCCCGGGCCACGCGGCCCGATCCGCGAATACACGCCTGCCAAAGTGTCTGAGCAATTGGCTTTGTTTTGAGTGGCGCTGGTAAATGACCGCCTTCTCGTCGTTACGCAAAGACACAGCCGAGGGCGGCTGTCCCACATTTGTTGTCTGCCGATATTCCTAACCGAGCCGAGGCTGACTCTCCGATCCTCTCCGCAATTCGCCGGTAAACACCCGCTGTTCACCGAAAAGCCCGCGACTACTTCATTCCCGCCGCCTAAATTGAGCCTCGTGAACAACGGTATCAATTGCGAGGAGATCGTCATGAACGGCAAGCGCCTTCCATCCCACCCGAGCGACACCCTGATCGGGATCGTCATTGCCACAATCGGCACCCTGGTACTGCTAGCACGCCTGAATGTCTTCACAATAGGCTTTAATCTTCCTGGAGACCTCGTAACATGGTCGCCGCTATTGCTCATCTCGGCAGGTATCGTGCTGCTGTTCATGCTCGACAAGGCAAGGCGGTGAACCGTGAGCAGCCCCGCGTGGGAGGACGAAATGACTCCTAATCGAAGAGGAGCAACTGGAACTCTGGTTTCCGGACTTGTGGTGGCTGGCATCGGCGTTGTGCTGCTTCTCGATCGGTTCGGGATCGTTGATTCAGGCATCTTGTGGAAGTTCTGGCCAGCATTCTTTTGTGTAATCGGCCTGGTTCGCCTGATCGAAGCGAACAACACTGGCGAACAGATATGGGGTGGATTTTTCATATCGCTCGGCACGCTGCTCATCCTGCACGAGTTCGGATATATCCGCTTCGGCATCGGCCAGCTTTGGCCGCTGATCATGATCGTCGCCGGTTTGCTTCTCGCCTGGCAAGCCAATGAAGTACGCGAAGGACGAAAGGGCTTCTGTATGCCTCGGGTCTTCGGCCCACGCCCGGATGGTGGAGGACCGTTGAGCTCTGTAGCCATCTTTGGCGGCATCGAGCGACGGCTCGAGGGAACAATAGGCGACGGAGGGAACCTGCTCGCGTTCTTCGGCGGCTTCAAGATCGATCTATCGCGCGCCGAGATCGAAGGCGAGCGTATTGTCATTGACGCCACTGCCATCTTTGGTGGCGGCGAGATCATTATTCCCGAATGGTGGAAAGTGTCGGTGGAAGGCCTCGGAATCTTTGGTGGCTATGTCGATAAGACTCGACACGTCCCTCGCCCTGATCGGCCAGTAAAAACCGTTGTGGTCCGTGGCGCCGCGATCTTTGGAGGCATCGAGGTCAAGAGTTACTAGGCATGCATCCGATCCTCGGATATCCGCGGCGGCTTGGGCTTTATCTCTTCACCTGGATGCTGGTGAGCGAGCTGCTGTTCTACGTCGTGACCTATCATCACGGCGGAATCGATAAGTTCCAGTCTGGACTTTTTTTCTTTCCACTCTCTCTCATATACGCATTCATCTGTCTCTCTGCCTGGTACTCCTGTCGCGGCATTCCCCTGGAGGACACGAGCTTCACCGGAATGCTGATCCCCCACTTGTTAGCAGCGCTCATCATTGCATTCTTCTGGGCCTTGATGGCACGAGCACTCGCCAGCGGCCTTTCGCGCATACCTTCGCTGCAGGGATTCGACGAGAAGGTTGTGAGAAGCATTCCGGTTTTTCTGGCGATGGGAATCCTTCTGTACCTGCTCGCGGTTGCGTTGTTCTATGTGTTGCTGGCCCAGGAGGCATCACGCGAGGCCGAACAACGCGAATCACAGGCGCGAGTGCTCGCTCGCGATGCAGAGTTGCGAGCCCTTAAAGCACAGGTAAATCCGCATTTTCTTTTCAATAGCCTGCACTCGATCAGCGCATTGACCAGCAGTGATCCGAAGCGGGCGCGGGAAATGTGCATTGCCCTCGCCGACTTTCTTCGTGCCACGTTGGGATTAGGTGAGAAAGCGCTGATCCCCCTGGAAGAGGAACTGTCCCTGATTCATTCTTTTCTTGCTGTAGAAAAGATCCGCTTTGGTGCGCGGTTAAGAATGGAAGAACAAATCGATCCCGGGACTCTCGACTGCATGGTGCCTCCGTTGATCCTTCAGCCGTTGGTGGAAAACGCAGTCGTGCACGGCATCGCCAATCTCACCGAGGGAGGATGGATCCAGCTTCGCGTCGGCACAACCCACGGCTCCGAAAACTCGGACCAATCAAGCGTAAGCATCGAGGTGGAGAATCGTTTCGATCCGGAGGCTCCCGCGCGCCGGAAGAGCGGTGTGGGCCTTGCGAATGTTCGTCAGCGTCTCGACACGCGATACGGGAATAATGCGACCTTTTCTGTGAGCAAGAACGGGGAGCATTTTCATGTAGGGCTAACCCTTCCTGCCGAGAGAAAGGCGGTGCCGGCATGACCCAAAGCAACAGGATCCGAGCCGTCATCGTCGATGATGAAGATTTGGCGCGCCAGATGGTTCGCGAGCTTCTGGAAGTTCATCCCGAGATAGAAATCGTCGCCGAGTGCGCAAATGGGTTTGAAGCGGTAAAGGCAGCGACGGAACTCAAGCCCGATTTGCTTTTTCTCGACATCCAGATGCCCAAGCTTGATGGCTTCGAGGTCTTGGAGCTAATCGGTACCGACATGTCCGTAATCTTCGCCACGGCCTACGATCAGCACGCGCTGCGTGCGTTTGAGGTACATGCGGTCGATTACCTGCTAAAACCCTTCGGCGCAGAACGCTTCGAGCAAGCGCTGGCCAGGGCGCGTCAGCGAATGGGCGAAAAGCTGCCACTACCATCGGATTTGAAGGCATCCACACGCGCTCAAGGAGAATTCGCCGAAAGGATCGTAGTTCGCGACGGAACACGAGTGCACATCATTCCGATCGCAAAGCTGGATTACGCCGAGGCGCAGGATGATTATGTCGCACTAGCTAGCGAAGGCAAGAAACACCTGAAGCAGCAAACAATTTCCAGCCTGGAAACGTCTCTCGATCCGGCTCGTTTTCTACGAATTCACCGGTCGTACATCGTGAATCTGGAACGCGTAACAAAAATCGAGCCGTACGGGAAAGACACACATTTGAGCATCCTTAACGACGGCACGCGGCTTCCGGTAAGCCGGTCAGGATATGGACGGCTGCGCGCGGTCTTGGATCAGAAGGGCTAGGGCCGTCACAGGTTTCGTGGGCAGGTTTAGGAACGGCACGGACTCCATTCGTGCCCGAGGCGACTCCCCTTTTGATACTGTCATCCCTCCTGATACTGTCATCCCTCGCGCCGCCGCAGCACAGTTTGTCATATCGAACCCGGGTTTTGCGGCGCGGGGGACCTGCTTTTCCTTGTATTAGCCAGAACAGCAGATCCCCCGCTCCGCGGTCAGATGTTCCGTAACTCAACCAGCATATTGGCGGAGCGAGGGATGACAGTGTCTCTGTAGTTCGAGAGTGATGTGACGTTCTAAAGCCCCGCAGCCTTCAGCTTCCGCCGGCGCTCCTGCCATTCTTCAGTCGAGAAAATTCGTGGACCCACTTCGATCAGCCGTGGAAGCATTTGAAAGACTGATACCGGAGTCCACTTGAACCCCTGTCGAGTGCGGAAACCGCGACGATTGAGTTCTTCGGCAATCCGGGAGTATGGACCTTCCTGAACTGTGAGTTCCATCATCAGGAAGAGCGCCTCCCTCTCCGTCGGATTCACCTCAAGTTGCTCGGAATCCTTCGCGACCTGCAGACCAAACGGAGGTTCTTCACCGGTCGCGGCTGATTGGGCGGCTGCCTCAGGCACCTCGCGTTCCCATTCGATAGCGACGATCTTCCAGCCCTGCTCGGTTTGACTTTTTATGTCTTCAGCTCCAAACGGCGATGAAAGAACCTGGCGAACACGCTCAACGTTGGCCACAAATCCTCCTCTTGCAGGGGGGAGATAGATAGCGTCGCAGAATATCAGCGCACGTTCAGTGCCACAAGTCATCAATCCGCACGATTCGGCAATGCAGAGACTTAGGGATGGAGGCGGGAGGAGATCTTCGGGACCAATTGTCCGCTTGAAACAAGCACTGTACGGATTCGGGCAGCAGGGTGCGCAACATGCTGCTCGGCCGCCCGCCCTGGCTGGCAAGTCAGGTCCACGGCAGGCTCCATGAACTGGCGCGTGCGAAGCTGTGCCCTTCAATGTCCTTCGCTGCGAAAAGCCTGATTTTGACAAACAGCAGATGCGCTTTCCCCGTAGAGCAACGGATGACAAAAATATTTCTTTCTTCCCCTGTAAGCTGTTGAGCCGACGCAAGTGAAAAATGTGTAGAGCAACGGACGAAGCTTGCCTTTCGTGGTCACTTGCGCCATCATCGAGAGGTGCACGCAAATTCCAATTTGGGAACGAACTTCTTGAGCAAAGAATTGCATCGATCAGCGGCCGCCGGCGCGACGGCGAAAATCCCCGAGGGGATCTCGGGGGAGAGAGCCCGAGCTCGCCAGGGGATCACAACGGGCATCCCCGGGGATCTTGAACGTATCCCCGGGGAACTCCAGGGGACCTCGATGCTAAGTCCTTTAGATCAGGGGATCACAATTTTTCGACCGGGGGCGACCGACGGTAAAGCGGCCGCCTAGGTCGGTCAAACAGTCGACTTGGAGCAGAATTGATTGAAAGCCTCGGCTAACTTGAGCGCAATCATCCTGGGATCGCTGGTCTCAATGTCGGAGCGCTGCATCATGTACACAAGTTCGCCGTCACGCAGGATTCCAATCGACGGCGATGATGGCGGATATCCGGTGAAGTAACTGCGAGCCTTGTCGGTCGCTTCGCGGTCCTGACCAGCAAAAACCGTAATCGTGTTATCTGGCCTCGCTGAATTTTGCAACGCGGCTCTTACTCCCGGCCGCATCTTCCCGGCGGCACAGCCGCAGATCGAATTTACGACGACCATCGTGGTCCCTGGTTGCTTCACCGCACTATCGACTTCGTCAGCCGTGCGCGTCTCTCGGATTCCAAGACGGGTTAGCTCCTCCCGCATCGGCATCACCATGATCTCTGGATACATTCTTTATCCTCCACATATTCATTTTACATAGCGTTTCGTTTGTGTGGTTTTGCTTATGTAGTACCGGCCGGGGACAGCAGGAACAATGCAGTCAGATTAAAGCAATGCGGTAATCTCATCTTAAGTGCAAATCCTCCAAGACATCCCATTAGCTGCATACACGACGCTCAAGGTTGGCGGTCCAGCTCGCTGCTTCGTGGAGGCTCACAGCGAGGGCGACATACTCGAGGCGCTCGCCTACGCCCGCGAACACTCACTCGAAGTATTCGTGCTGGGTGGAGGAAGCAATCTCGTCGTTTCGGACGCAGGCTGGCCGGGTTTGGTCTTAAAGATTTCCATTTCGGGAATCGAAACTGCGCAGAAGAACGGTAATGTGATTTTTACCGCAGGTGCTGGAGAAGACTGGGATGGCCTGGTGGCCCACTCTGTCGAGCAAAACTGCGCCGGGATTGAGTGCATGAGCGGAATTCCCGGCACTGTCGGGGGAACTCCGGTACAGAATGTGGGCGCCTATGGACAGGAAGTCGCCGAGACGATAACTTCGGTCCGCGCAATCGAGGTGACTTCAGGCGAGATCCGGGCACTGTCCAATTCGGAGTGTGGCTTCCTGTACCGCACCAGCATCTTCAACACATCGCAGAAAGGACGCTATATCGTCACCCGCGTTTCCTACGCACTCTGGCCAGGGCGTTCGCCTCGCGTTGAGTATGCCGACCTGAAACGCTACTTCGCCTCATCATCAGCCACTCCAAGCTTGCAGCAGGTACGGAATGCAGTCCGCGAGATTCGGGCGAGCAAAGCCATGCTGATTACTCCTAATGAAGAAAACAGCCGCAGCGCCGGATCGTTCTTCAAGAATCCGCTCCTCTCGCCTGCCGAGTACGACCGCATCGCTTCTCTTCCTCAGTGCGCCGATCAAAGGCCGCCGAAGTACCCCGCTCCTGACGGACTAGTCAAGATCTCAGCAGCCTGGCTGGTAGAGAGAGCCGGATTTCAAAAAGGCTTTGGCAACGGTCGAGTCGGAATCTCTACAAAGCACACTCTCGCGATCGTCAATCGCGGAGGCGCAACCGCGGCAGAGATCATCCAGTTCAAGAACAAAGTGCAGGAAGGGGTGTTCAAAGTCTTTGGAGTACAACTTCATCCCGAGCCGGTGTTTGTTGGGTTCTAAGGTGTCAGGAGGCTCATAATCTACATAGCTGTCACGCTCGTACTTCTAGAGAATCTAATTCTCGGGACCTCAGAATCATGCTGATCAAAAAGCCTTCAGATATACCTTCCTCGGAAATCACTTCGAAATCGCTGTACATGGACCGGCGAAAGTTCGTGACGAGCGCTGCGCTCTTCGGAGCTGCTGTCGCGACGGGGGGCTGCGACATGGTAAAGCCGTCCCAGACGGTGAGCGCAAATACGAAACTCACAACCACGAAGAGTCCTCTCAGCACCGACGAAACTCAGACGCCCTTCAAGGACATCACCAACTACAACAACTTCTACGAATTCAGCACAGACAAATACGGCCCTGCAGACCTCTCCCGCAAATTCCGCACTAGCCCGTGGACAGTGAAGGTAGGTGGAGCTGTCAAGGAGAAGAAAACCTACGACGTCGATTCGCTGATGAAGCTGGCAGCCCTTGAAGATCGCATCTACCGCCATCGTTGCGTCGAAGGCTGGTCGATGGTGATTCCCTGGGTCGGCTACTCGCTGAGCAATCTGATCAATCAACTCCAGCCCACATCAAAAGCGAAGTACGTGATGTTCACAACGCTCATGGACCTCGGCCAATTTCCCGGCCAGCGCGCCCCCGTCCTGGATTGGCCATATACGGAAGGACTGCGTATGGACGAAGCGATGCATCCTCTCACGCTGCTCACGTTCGGCCTTTATGGCGAAACGCTCCCGAATCAGGATGGAGCTCCAGTCCGCCTCGTTATTCCATGGAAGTACGGCTTCAAGAGCATCAAGTCCATTGTCAAAATCGACTTCGTCGACTATGAGCCGCCGACGGCCTGGAACAAAGCAGCGCCTAACGAATACGGGTTTTACTCGAACGTGAATCCCAATGTCGATCATCCGCGCTGGAGCCAGGCTACGGAGCGGCGCATCGGCGAGTTTCGCAAGCGTCCGACGCTGATGTTCAACGGCTATGGCGACCAGGTCGCGAGCCTTTATAACGGCGTGGACTTGAAAAAGCACTTCTGAATGTCGCGTCGTTGGATTGTCCTGCTGAAAGTAATCGTTTGGGCGCTCTGCCTTTGCCCGGTGAGTCTTCTTGCCTGGAAGGCAACTCACGATGAGCTTGGGGCCAACCCGCTTAGCGAAGTCACGCTCTCAACCGGCCACTGGACGCTGTACCTTCTGCTCACTACTCTCGCGATATCCCCGTTGCGAAAAATCACAGGCATCAACTGGCTCATTCGTTTCCGCCGGTTGGTCGGCTTGTTCGCGTTCCTTTACGGCTGCCTTCACCTGATGACGTATTTGTGGTTTGACAAGTTCTTCGACGTGCATGAAATCGTGAAAGACATCTACAAGCGTCCATTCATCACTGCGGGAATGACAGCATGGACGCTCATGCTTCCGCTGGCGCTTACTTCCACGGCAGCGTCCATTCGCTGGCTTGGAGGGAAGCGGTGGCAAGCCTTGCACCGGCTGGTATATGCGAGTGCAATCGCGGGTGTCGTCCACTTCTGGTGGTTGGTGAAGCGCGATCTCACCCGACCGGAAATAATGGCGGCCATCCTCACGCTGTTGTTTGGATTTCGAGTTGTCGATCGTGTGCTGGCAAACCGAAACGTACGACCTGCCACTGTCTCTCAGGACGCTGATTAGCCCGGGTCCTACTCGGGCAGAGATTGGAGCTTTCACCCGTGGAACGAGGTAGGAGGTTCGAAGAATTGCCTCGTAAAAAACTTTAGGGGACGCTCTTCGCGTCCCCCGTTTCTACTTTGCCTTGACAGCTCTTACTTTTTCTTCTTTGCTGTCTTCTTCGCGGCTTTCTTCTTGGTTGCCATTTTCTATTCTCCCTTTCGATTGTTCAATCGAGTTCGCAACGATCTTTTGTTGCAATTGTTGAATGTATAGAGTCATTGAAAAACTATGTCAAGCAAAAAATGGTTGACGTAAGTTGCTCTTTGAGTTCTACGTCGCGTAAAAAATTACGCGAGGAAGGTTTTCGCGAGCGATTCGTGATGCGTTCGAGTGAAGAATCGCACTCGCCAGAATTCTTCGATCACTTGATTACCCCGCTTTTTATCAGCCTTTGCGCGATCATCAGAAGTATTCCCTGAAAGCTGTCGTGCCATGCATGCGCCATCATTCCCGGACGCAGACTCTTCCGCAGAATGGCCAACGTACCAAACATTGCGCCGTAAACAAAAATGAGCAACATGCGTTGTTTGCCCTCGTATCCGTGCGAAAGACCGAAGATCGCAGCCGAGACCAGCATGCCCACCCACACGTTGCGTAACAGAGTCGAGAATTGTCGCTGAAAATATCCGCGGAAGACGATCTCTTCAACAAAGCCTGCAGTCGTGCTCATGCAGATCCAAAGAATGAGTTCGGCTGCACTACGCGGAGCTAGCAGTTGAATCGTCTTCTTTCCTTCATCAAGCGCGCCGGGACTTGCCATGTGCATGGCATAGCCCAATCCGATAAGCACGGCGTACGAGAGAATCCAAAATCCGAAGGCAACCGCAACGTCGAGCAGAAAATCCTCAAACGTACTCCATCTTCCACCAACCACTTCGCGCAGCTTCATTCGCGCGAAGCGCATTCCCAAATACGTCAGGCCAAGAAGCACCAACTCTGTAGCAATCGTGACGCTGTAAAAGACAACATGACCGAATCGCTTTGCGAACTCTCCTTGCTTATCGGCTCCGCTGTACGACATGAACAGCATCACACCAGCCAATGCGAACGTATAACCGTATTGCCAGAGCGGAGGGCGCTGAGACTCCTCGTCAATCGGCTGCCCAAGAGTTCCAGACAGGGCTGAAGGGGAAGTAATGGAATCGTTCAATCGAGTTCCTCGTGAATCAAGTCGCTCATGCAGGCCATCTTATAATGGATGGTTTGGCTTTCAGCCAATCCAGTTCGATAGTCCCTGATCTGTTGTGAACTGCACATTTCTGTTGAGGCCATCATGGAAGACGTAGTCATCGTTTCTGCAGTACGAACTCCAATCGGCAAGTTTCAAGGATCTCTTTCCGACCTCAGCGCGCCGCAGCTAGGCGCATTGGTGGTGAAAGAAGCTGTTAGCCGTGCCCATCTCGATCCGAAACTAATAGACGAGTGCATCATGGGCAATGTGATCTCTGCGGGCTTGGGACAGAATCCTGCGCGACAGGCGGCCCTTGGCGGAGCCCTGCCGCCTGAAGTCGCCGCACTCACCATAAACAAAGTTTGTGGCTCGGGACTGAAGGCAATTGGACTTGCGGCGCAAGGCATTCAAACCGGGAATGCGGAAATCGTAGTGGCCGGCGGCATGGAGTCAATGACAAACGCTCCTTATCTCTTGCCACAGGCGCGCAAAGGATATCGCCTGGGCAATTCACAAATCGTTGATTCGATGGTGAACGACGGCCTCTGGGACGTTTACAACAACTACCACATGGGAATGACCGGCGAGAACGTTGCCGAGAAGTACGGCATTACGCGAGAGCAACAGGACGAGTTTGCCGTGAACTCGCATCGCAAAGCGATTCAGGCGTGGAAGGAATGCCGCTTCAAATCGCAAGTCATGCCCGTGGAACTTCCTGCGCGCAAGAAGGGCGATCCGGCAGTGATCTTCGAAAAAGATGAGGGTCCGCGTGAGGACACGACCGCCGAGACGCTTCGATCCCTGAAGCCCGCGTTCAAGAAAGACGGCACCGTAACCGCAGGCAATGCCTCAACGATCAACGACGGAGCGGCCGCAGTGGTAGTGATGCCTGCCCGCAAGGCCAAAGATCTCGGGCTACAACCAATGGCACGCATCGTTGCGCAAGCCACCAGTGGAGTCGATCCGAAGTGGGTAATGATGGCGCCCGTCGACGGGGTCCGCAAACTTTGGCAGAAAACGGGATGGAAAGCGGACGACGTCGATCTCTATGAACTCAATGAGGCATTCTCCGTACAGTCGGTCGCAGTCGTGCGCGAGCTCGGCATCGATATGGACAAAGTGAACGTCAATGGCGGAGCCGTCGCGCTCGGCCACCCCATAGGAGCGAGCGGCGCGCGTGTACTGGTGACGTTGCTTTATGAACTGATTCGCCGGAATGCGCACAAAGGAATCGCGGCGCTCTGTCTGGGCGGCGGAAATTCCGTGGCGATGGCGATTGAACGGTAGCTTTACGTCTTTGTCATTCCGAAGCGAAGCGAGGAATCCCTATAGTACCCATGCTGCGCGCGGTAACCCATGCCTGTATGCACGAGAGTGCATGGGTACAGTAGGGATTCCTCACCGCCAAAAAACGGCGGTTCGGAATGACAATGAAAGAGGCGTCACTCCACTACAACCGATTTTGACAAATGCCGTGGCTGGTCCACGTCCCTGCCCTTCAGCACGGCCACGTGATACGCAAGAAGCTGGAGCGGCACAACTTCCAGAATGGGCTGTAACAACACCGGAACATCCGGTACTTCAACCACATGTTTCGTCACCTTGGGCGTCTCGGTATCGCCTTCGCTGATCACCGCAAGCACCGGAGTACCGCGCTCGCCGATCTCGCGGATGTTTGAGATCGTCTTCTCATAGCGGAGACGAGAAGCTGGATCGGACTTGTCACGCGTTGCGAGCACAACCAACGGCAAACTCTCGTCGATCATCGCGCTCGGCCCATGCTTCATCTCACCAGTCGGATATCCCTCAGCATGGATGTATGAGACTTCTTTCAGCTTGAGTGCACCCTCGAGCGCGATCGGGTAATCGATGTCACGCCCCAAGAACAGGAACGATTCATACTGAGCAAATACGCGGGCAAGGGCCAGACATTGTTGATCCTGCTTCAACACGCGCTGAAGCTCATCGGGTAGCTTCCGCGCCTTGCGTAATGCCGCGTCCACCGCAGCGTCGGAGCTTCCTCGCACGCGGGCAATATGGGCTGCCAACAAGAAGAGGGCAGTCAGTTGTGTGGTAAAGCTCTTCGTCGCCGCAATCGACGTCTCAATGCCTGCGTAGGTGAGCAGCATAGCGTCCGCATCACGCGTGAGCGGCGTATCGGCTACGTTGCAAATGGCCAGAGTCTTCGCGCCTTTGTTGCGCGCAACGTGCAACGCCGCGACCGTATCGACCGTCGTGCCGGACTGCGAGATAAACACCGCGAGCTCACAAGGCTCCACTATGGGATCGCGATAGCAGTATTGGCTGGCGAAATCGACTTCTACCGGTATGCCGGTCATACGCTCGATCATGAACTCGCCGGCGAGCCCGGCATGCCGGCTCGTTCCACTAGCCGCGATATCGATCTTCCGCAGCTTCCTTACTTCCTCATCGCTGATCCCCGATCCCGGCAGCGCTATATGCCCCGCGCTATTGACGCACGCCTCGATGGTTTCCCGTACCGCCTCGGGCTGCTCGTAGATCTCCTTGAGCATGTAGTGAGGAAAACCGTTCTTGTCGGGCTTCGATTGGCTATTCGTATGCATGAGTTTCTGATTCTAGCGAACTCGATGGTGGCTTATTCGTTGGCCATCCGTCCGCTCACGATCGTGTGCGCCACGTCGCCTTTCGCCGAGAGTAGAACGAGATCGGCGTCGCTTCCAGCCGCGAGTTCGCCCTTGCCATCTGCTCCGATCAGCTGCGCCGGATTTCGTGTCGCCAGAATCACGCTCTGTTGAAGCGTCCAATTAGCGAAGCTCATCACATTCCGTACGGCACGGTCCAGCGTGAGAACGCTGCCGGCTAGCCTTCCTTGGAATTCAGCCCGGTCACCACGCACTTCAACTTCGAACGGACCGAGCTGATAGGTTCCGTCCGGCATTCCGGTGGCGCTGATCGCATCCGTAATGAGCACCGCCCGGTCCACTCCCTTAGACTTGAGAAAGACTTCAACAATCGCGGGGGCGACGTGTACCCCGTCGGCGATGATGTCGGCCATCACGCGATCATCGCTCAGCACAGCCCCTAGGATCCCGGGCTCGCGATGATCTAACCCGCGCATCGCATTGAACGTATGCGTTGCGCTTATGGCACCGGCGGCGATTCCCCTCCCTGCCTCCTCAAATGTCGCGTCGGAATGCCCAATGCTCGTATAGACCCCCCGCTCGCGTGCGTGACGAATGACTTCCGCAGCTCCCGGAAGCTCAGGAGCGATGGTCATCATCTTCAGCGTGCCGCCGCTGGCGTCGAGAATCCTCTCGAAGAGATCCTGTGTTGGCGCCATCAGGAACTCACGAGGGTGAACCCCACACTTCGCCGGGCTGATAAATGGACCTTCCAGGTGAATCCCCAATGGACGCGCGCCTACATGCGCGTGCTCCGCAACCTCCGCCGAGATGATGTTGCCTAAACGGTCGACCGCTCCCAGAATGCGATCCATCGAAGCTGTCACCGTCGTGGGCAAATAGCTGGTCACACCGTGTTTTGCCATCGCCTTCTCGAAGCCGATCTGACCCGAGGGGTCGTCCTGCATCACGTCGTGGCCGGCTCCGCCATGCACATGGATATCAATGAAACCAGGAGCAATAACCAAATCGGGAAAATCAAGGTGTCGAGCGCCTGCCGGCACCTCCATGCTGCTCCGTGGCCCCAGCCTTTGGACAGTCCCATCTTCAATCACAACTATGGGGCTCTCAATGACTTCGGTTGGAGTAAAGAGCCGGGCGGCTGTGATGCAGGTTTTCATCTTGAGTTTGTCATTGTAAAGAATCGCACTGAGCTCGGGTCTGGTTTATACTCCCTGCGCGCATGCTCTTTCGAACTCTCAGCGCCGCCGTTTATGGCATCGATGCCAGCCTGATCGACGTGGAAGTCGACGTCGGGGAGCATCGCAGCGACAAAGAAAACTTCATGACCGTCGGATTGCCGGACGCCGCTGTCCGTGAGAGTAAGCAAAGGATCCAGGCAGCACTGAAAAACTGCGGCCGCGAGATGCCACAGACCAAAGTGACCATCAACCTGGCTCCTGCCGATCTCAAGAAAGAGGGTTCAGGGTTCGACTTGCCGATGGCGATGGGCATCCTGGGCGCTTATAGCGGACTGCTGAAGACCGAACTGCCCGATTATGTCTTCGTTGGCGAGTTGATGCTCGACGGCAGTGTTCGCGGCATTCGAGGAGCATTGCCCATTGCGATCGCCGCGCGAGCGCGCAAGATTCCCAATCTTGTCGTGCCCGAAACCAACGCTCGCGAAGCTGCTGTAGTGAGTGGGATCAAGGTATATCCAGTGCGTTCGCTGCTTCAGGTCATTGAGCTAATCAATCATGGAAACGGCGTCGCTCCCGTTGAGGTCAACACGGCTGAGTTGCTCGATCGCGCACAGCAGTTCACCGTCGACTTCAAAGACGTGCGCGGACAACAATCCGCAAAGCGAGCACTGGAGGTAGCCAGCGCCGGCGGACACAACATCCTAATGATCGGTCCTCCCGGATCAGGAAAGACCATGTTGGCAAAGCGCCTGCCGACAATCCTTCCTACGCTGACATTTGACGAGGCGCTGGACACGACCAAGATTCACAGCGTCGCAGGCGTGCTTGATCCCGGAGCGGGACTGGTCGGTGTCCGCCCGTTCCGCGCGCCGCATCACACGATCTCCGATGCTGGTCTCATTGGCGGAGGCATGATTCCCCGCCCAGGCGAGGTTTCCCTCGCTCATAACGGCGTGCTGTTCCTTGACGAGCTTCCGGAATTCCCACGCAATGTTCTCGAAGTAATGCGGCAGCCGCTGGAAGATGGCCAGGTCTCGATTGCCCGAGCGGCGATGTCATTAACCTTCCCCGCACGATTCATGCTCGTAGCCGCGATGAACCCCTGCCCCTGCGGCTATTTCAACGACGCGAGTCGGGACTGCAAATGCAGCATCGAGATGATCCAGCGCTACGTCTCAAAGATCTCTGGGCCGCTGATGGACCGCATCGACATTCACATCGACGTTCCTGCCGTTAATTACAAAGAACTGCGCGGTAACAGCACTCCCGAAGACTCGGCTTCAATTCGCGAGCGTGTGTTGCGCGCCCGCGAAGTACAACTGAATCGCTTTGCCGCCGCTGGTGAACGCATCTACTCGAATGCACAGATGGGACCGCGCCAAATTCGTACGTACTGTGAACTCTCGAGCGACTGCGAACGCCTGCTGGAACGCGCCATGCAGCA